>CAZBIU010000006.1:0-7433 GCA_964491625.1 uncultured Myxococcales bacterium | reverse complement strand
CCCTTGGCAGCGGCGTTGATTCGGCTCGACAGAAGCGCCTGCTCGAAGGCGGCCATGCCCGCGTCGTCGACTGCGTCCATGCCGCGCACCAAACGAATCGCGAGCCCTGGGATGTCAAGCGCCGTCTCGCGCGCGTAAATGCGCGACATGACCTTCACGACCGACGGCGCGAAGAACGGCTGGTACTTGGCCGCACCACGGCCCGCCGCGTATTGGGCGAAGTTCGCGGCGATCTCGGCGCGGGTCATCAGCTCGCCCAATTGGAACAACACGTGCTGGTTGCGCGTAAGCCGTCCCACGCGGCAGCGCTCGGTGGTTTCGAGCACCGCGCGCACCGCCAACGCCGCGACATCGGCGCCCACCTGTGGATCCTCGCGATGCAGGGCCTCCAGCGACTCGGCCATCTTGCGATAGAAGCCGCCGCGCTCCTGCAAGTGGATGCGCCAACGGTCGCGTGACACCGTCCACTGCATGATCTCGCTGGTGCCCTCGTAGATGGTCGTGATGCGCACGTCGCGGCGGATCTTTTCGACCTCGTATTCTTTGGTGTAGCCGTAGCCGCCCAGGGCCTGAACTGCGGCGTCGGCGGACGCGTTACCCTCTTCCGTGGCGAAGAGCTTGGCGATAGCGCCTTCGGTTTGTAGGTCGCTTTCGCCCGCATCGAGTCTACGCGCGACCTCCTCGATATACGCACGCGCGGCCTCCAGCTTGACCACGTGGGGGACAATCAGCTTGTCCATGTAGCCCTGCTTTTCCGACAAGGTCGTGCCGGCCTGCACACGTTCGCGCGAGTAGCGAATCGCTTTCAGCATGGCTGCCACGCCACCGCCCAAACCGAACGCTGCGACCATCAGGCGGGTGAAGCCGAACACCGCCTGGGCGTGAATCAGCCCCTTGCCCTCGACCCCGCCCACCAGGTCCTTCTTGGGGATGAAGACATCCTCGAACATCACGGGCGAGGTGTTCGACGACCTGATGCCGTGCTTGTTCTCGTGCTTGCCGGGCAAAAGGCCCGGTGCGCCCTTCTCTACCAGGAAGAAGGTCGGCCCGTCGGGCGCGGCCGCCAACACCGAATAGAGCTGCGCGTAGCCGCCGTTGGAAATGAACTGCTTGCTGCCGTTGATCTTGTAGCCGACGATTTCGCCGTTTTCGATCACGCGGTCGGCCTTGGTACGAATCGCGGACAGCTCGCTGCCGGCCAGCGGCTCGGTCACGGCGTAGGCAACGATGAGGCCTTCTTCACCGATGCGGCGAAGCCAGTACTTGCGCTGTTCTTCGGTCGCACCGACCACGATGGGATCGGTGCCGAGGAAGGTGGCCAGGAACGCGGTGGCAACGCCAAGGTCCAGGCGCGCCATCTCCTCGGAGACACGGTACACGTCGTATGCACATCCGCCGAGCCCGCCCAACTCCTCGGGGATGAAGAGGAGGTGAAGGCCAATCTCCGGGCCGAGCAGCTCCTGAATCAGGCCGAGCGGGAACTCGTCCTTCTCGTCCAAATCGATCCGAACCTTAGCGGGCAGCTTCTGCTTTCCGAACGAGCCCACGGTGTCGAGAAGCATCTGAAGGGATTCTTTGTCGAGTCCTGCGTTCTGCATTTCGTTTGTTGTCTCCTGGCGTGTACCCAGATCTGGGTTCGAGGGCGGACGATGCTGGCATAAGCTGGCTCAAAATCAAAACAGGGATCGACGGCGCAATCCGTCGACCCCTGGGTTATGACGCACCTACTTGGCAACTACTTGGATTGACCGGTCAAGCAGAGAAGCCCTGGGGTAACAACATGCAAAATGAGCATGGTGTCCCTGCCTCTCGGGCAAGTCGCTGCTCAGACGCGTCCTACTTGAGGTTCCATCGAGGATCGGAGTTTTCCTTCTCCTTTTCCTTCTCCTTCTTGGCCTGTTCCGCGGCCCTTTCTTTGTCGCGCTGGGCCTGGGCCTTCTTGGCATCGGCCTGCGCTTTCTTGTCCTTCTCCTTGATCTTCTTCAGGGCCGCCTCTGCCGCCTTTTCCTCATCGTGCTGGCGCTTGGCCGTGCACTCGGGCGGCTCGCAGTCGTTCTCGCACTGGCACTTGAGCTTGGCCTTGCTGACTTTGTTGCAGTGGCATTGGTCCTGCGCGTCTCGGTAACAGCCGCAAGCATTCAGCTCGGTCGCAGGCGGCGGGGGTTCGGCCTCGACGTCAGAGCCCTTCTTACCCTTGGCGAAGGTGGCGGGCGATACAAGGGTCACCAGGCCGAAGACTGTAATTGTGGAAAGCAGCAATCGCATGGCGTTCTCCTTTGCAGGCCCAATACCACGGGTCCGGCGGCCTGTGCAATGGGTGCAGCAACGGAGAACGGGTGCGCAAAGGGTGACAGCGGCCTTGGCTAATTGCACCTTGCGCCACTCGCCTGGGCGCCCCATGATTGCCCACCACCGAGGTCGGAAGGAGCCCGATGACCCAAAGCCTGATGGCCCGCGACAAAGCTGAATCACGGAAGAAGGGGTGGCTCGCCGCGTCGACATGGATAGGCTCGGGCGTGTTGTTTTTCTACCACTTCCCAATTCTTGGCCTGGCGGCAGTGGGCGGCAGCCTTTATCTGACGTTCCGCTGGTTCATGTTCCGCGCCAAACGCGGGATGCGGTTTTAGGGACCTACGGTTGCAGAAACAGCGGCGCCGCGCCGGGTTGCTGCTCGCCAGGCTGGGCTTGGGGCTGTGATGGACGCCCCACGCGGTGGAAAGACAGCGGCAGATCGACCTGCACGCCTTTACCTTGGAAGGCTGGGAATCGAATCCCCTGCACGATGTTGCGGATGCAGTGCTCGGCATCGGGGGGCGCCCCGTTCACCCGCAGAAGGCTCGGCCGTCCGCTCGGATCGGCTTCGAAGGAAACTGCCACCATCGGCTCCTGCGTGAGCGACGAAAAGCAGGCGGCAAGAGAGCCCATTGCGCCCTGGATGCTCTGATTCAGCGCCTCGCGCGTGAGGCCGCTGGGATCGCCGTTGAGCGTGGCCGCCTGGCCCTGTCCGAACCCGCCAGGCTGTGCGACCGTCGGGGTGGGCGCGGGATCGTCGGCGATGACGACTGGAGCAATAGCCTGACCTGAGGTAGCTCGGTATTCCAGTTCCTTGGAGTGCCCTTCGGCCGTGGCCGCCGGCTTCAGGCTGGAAACGGCCTGCAGGCGAGGCAGAGCCTTCTTCTTGCCGCATCCTCCAGCGACGAGCGCGGCTAACGCGACAGCACCCCATAGCGCCAGGCGCCGCACCGATGACGCGCGAGAGAACATGAGAGTCATCCTCGTCAGAAGCCTAGTTTAGCTTGATCGGCCTCTTTTGTGAAATCGCGCCAAACGCGGGTGTCGGCAGCATACTCTACGGACCCCATGAGGATCGGAATCGACTTGGGTGGTACCAAAATCGAAGGCATCGCAATCGACGATCAAGGCGTTGAACGGTATCGGCTGCGCATCCCGACGCCTCGAGGGGACTACGCAGCCATCGTACGAACGGTCGCGTCGCTTGTGGGCTCTATCGAGTCGAAGCTCGGCGGCAGCGCCACCGTCGGAATCGGCATCCCCGGCGCCGTGTCGCCCGCCACCGGCGTCGTGAAAAACGCCAATACCATCGAGCTCAACGGCCATCCGCTGCACAAGGATCTTGGCCAAGCGATTGGTCGCGAGGTGCGTGCGGCCAACGATGCCAACTGTCTCGCGCTGTCCGAAGCCACCGACGGTGCGGGAGCCGGCTCGTCAGTCGTCTTCGCGGTCATCATTGGTACCGGCGTGGGTGGCGGGATCGTCGTCGATGGTCGCATCGTGGTTGGACCGCACGCCATCGCCGGCGAATGGGGCCACAATCCCCTGGCCGGTCCGCGCGACGACGAACGTCCCGGCCCCGCCTGCTACTGCGGCCGCCACGGCTGCGTCGAAACCTTCCTGGCCGGCCCCGGTCTCTCGCGCGACCACCGCGAGCGAACCGGCCAAAGCCTGGACACGCCAGAAATCGCCGCCCGCGCCGAGGCTGGAGATACGCAGGCCCTGGCCACCCTAGCCCGCTATGAAGATCGCATGGCCCGATCCCTCGCTGTTGTCATCAACATCCTCGACCCCGACATCGTAGTATTGGGCGGCGGCGTCTCCAACATCGGGCGCCTCTACCGCGAGATCCCGCTGCTGCTGCCGACGTACGTCTTCTCGGACACCGTCGCCACCCCCATCGTCCAAGCTAAGTACGGCGATTCCAGCGGCGTCCGCGGCGCCGCCTGGCTGTGGCCGCGCAAGCGGGGGTAGAATCCGCGAATGCCAAGCTCAGCGCCGACGGACCTGGTAATACGTCGAAATCAGCAGGAACAATCCCATCGCAATCCACACGACGCCCATCCTCAGGTGGCGCTTCTGCTCCTTGCCGCGCACTGGGATCGCGTCGGCAGCTCCGGTGTCGTCCTCCGAAGGGCGCAGCGTCCGCGGGGCACCGAGATACTTGATGCGCAGGCTGCCGAACATGACCAGCATCGCGCCGACGACGTAGGGAACAATGGGCGGAATATTCAACTGCACGAGGACTCCGGCGCGGACTAGCTCGCCATCTCGACCGCGCAAAATTCGCGAATCACGGTGACTTTGATTTGCCCCGGGAAGGTCATCTCGCGCGAGATGACCTGGGCGATGTCGGTGGCCAACTTGGCGGCCGCCGTGTCATTCAAGCGCTCTTGGTCGACGTAAACCCGCACCTCGCGTCCGCCCTGCACCGCGAACGCCTCGCCCACGCCGCGGAAGCTGTGAGCGATGCGCTCGATCTCAGCCAGCTTCGCCATGTGGTTGTCCTCGCTCTGGCGACGCGAACCATGGCGCCCGCCCGACATGGCGTCGGCTGCGGCCACCAGATGCGCGTACGCGCTGCTGAAGGGCTCGTCGGTATGGTGCGCGCCGATGGCATTGGCCACGATCTCAGTTTCGCCGAGGCGGCGCGCATAGTCCGCGCCGATCACCGCGTGCGATCCATCGAGCTCGTGGGTCAGGGCCTTGCCGATGTCGTGCAGGAGCGCCGCTCGTCGCGCGATCTTCACATCGAGGCCAAGCTCGGCCGCCATCATCCCACAGAGAAACCCGGCCTCCACTGCGTGTTCCCATTGGTTCTGCGAGTAGCTGGTCCTGAAGTTCAGTCGGCCTACCAGCTTGACGATCTCCGGATGCGCACGCTCGATCTTCAGCATGGCGAAGCCGCGCTGGCCGCGTTCGACGATCTCGCGTTCGAGGTCGGTGCTGATCTCACGCGCCAGCTTGGCGAAGGCGTCGCCGCGCAGGCCGGGCTTGCGCAGTATCCTGGCCACACAGCGACGGGCCATCTCGCGGCCCACACCGTCAAGACCTTCCAGCCGAATGCCATCACCTTCCTCGGTGAACGCCAAGGTGACCCCTGCGACGCCCTCGATTGCTTTCAAGTCGTCGGCCGTAATCGCGGCGCGCTCGGCGCGATTCTCGGGCAATGCAATCACCGATTGCGCGCGCTCTGAAAAGAACCGTTCGGACAGCCGCCCGCCCGAAATTCCCATCAAGCGCTTCGCACCGCGGGCCACCTCGGTTGCCGATTCACCTTCGCTCGCGCTGCGCACCGACTGAGCGGCAAGGGTGCGCGCCTCTTCGATTTCCGCCTCGACCAGGGCGCGAGCGGCCTCGGCCGCCGACATTTCGGCCGCATGCTCGAGAGCGCTGCGCTGTTCTTTCTTGAGACCCGCCAGCTCCGCGTCCAGCGCTTTCGTCTCATTCTCCAGCTCCACAAGTGGGGTCTCACGGTCGGCGAGAGCCCTGCGAAGCTCGTCCAGCGCCCGCACTTCCTCGTTCACAAGCACTGCGCGGCCTGCCAGCGCGGCTTCCATCTCGGCCAGCTCCATCTGCCGCGAACGCAGGCCCTGTTCGGCCTCGCCACGCATGACCAGCGCCTCCTCGCGCACGGCTACCTCGGCTTGCCTGCGCAGGGTCTGCGCTTCTCGTTCGGCGGTGGCCCGAATGCGCTCGATTTCCTGCGCTCGCGCCCGACCTGCTGCCTGCGCGCGCGTACGGGCCTTGATGGCGAACCAAAGCCCAACACAAACCCCAAGCGCGCCGGCCAAGACGAAAGCCAAGGTGATGGCAGCGCCGGCCGGCATGCGACCCTACCCGATAGCCAATCCCAAGTGGCTGCGTAGCTCGAAGTATTCCTCCGACACGCTCCACTGGATGATGTCGCGGACCTTGTCCTTCGGATCCGCGCTGCCCACCGCGATGGGCTCGGACATGATCTGCTGGACCGCGGTTTCGAGGTCGTTGCAAAGAAGGAACCCGGCGCGGGTGGCGGTGTAGTCGACCGACGTCGCCCACCTGTGCAGATCGACCTCAGCCTTGCTGTCGATGAACCGGCGGACCACCTCGGCAAGTTGCTCCATTTGCTGCGGCGGCATGAACCGGCGCAGAAGCTCCATGCGCTCGGCCACTGGCACTTCCATGTCGCCCTTGACCGGCACCTTGGGTTGCACCAGTTTTAGCGCGGCCAGGAAGAAAGCCTTGAGCTCGGAGACCTGCGGAACAATGCGCGGCCAGCGCATCACGTGGTCGGCACGCAGGAGGGACAGCCGCTTGCCGAGCGCGTACGCGAGATCCTTCTCCTGCTTGCCCTGCAAGAGAGCGGATCCGACGATGAGCGCGGGGCAGAGCTGCTGCTTTTCACGGGCGCTGACGAACTCCATCTCGCCCGCCCAATCCTGGCGCAGGAACAACTCGGGAATGCTGACGCCCAGGATCTGGCTGGCATAGATGAACACCCTCGACAACATCAGTTGATCCGTGGCCAGGTCCCGCTTGTCCTTGCGCTTGATGCCGTAGACCTTGTGCTCCTCTGCGCGCAGGCCGATGACGGTCTGGCTGATGTTGGCCAGGACGAGCGACACGTAGCGATTCTCGTCGGGGTGGAAGATCTGGCGCTGCCAATTCTCCTCGGACAGGCGCGCCTTCACGCGCGCGAGGCCCTTGCTGCGATACTGTTCGAAGAACCGCATCTCTTCCGCGTCGGCCTGCTTCAGGTAGGCCAGGGTCGAGGCGATGCACCACACTTGGTCGTACTTGCCGAGCTCGGCGTAAAGGCGCCGCAAGGTCTTGAGCGCGGGCACCATGTCCTTCGGTTCTTTCGCGCGGCCGATGAGCAGCCGGTATTCGCGGATGGCCTTGTCGTAGCACTCCGGTCCTTGCACCTGAAAGAGCTCGGCCAGAATCTGGTGACGGCCCAGGTTTTCAGGCTCAAGGCGCACACACACCTCGAAAGCCTCGGCGGCCTCACGGTACATCTTCAGACGCGAGCGATAGATTTCGCCCAGGCCATGCCACAGGGCGAGCTGCATCGGCTTCTTGTCGGCCGGCACCTCCTGGCCAAGGCGCTTGATCATCTTGCGATAGTTGCGCTGCTGGTTGGTCCAGTCCTTCTTCGC
>CAZBIU010000005.1:0-50543 GCA_964491625.1 uncultured Myxococcales bacterium | reverse complement strand
GGCGAAGGCCACCGTCCAAGAATTTCTCAAGCGCCTTCATCCGGCGTGGAACGTCGTGGGTAAGGTGCATTTCAACCTGGCCGAGAATCGCAAGGACGAGGACGCGCCGTTCGCATTTCTCGCCACCTACACGCATCGGCTGTCGGCGCACGGCAAGGCCCAGCACCTTCCGCTTGGGCAGGCCTTGCGCGAGTACGCCGGCGCGGCCAACAAAGACAAGCTGCTCTCGCTCTTGCTGCCGGTTCAGCGTGCGGCGGAATCCTGCGCTTGGCTTAGGCAAATGGTCGATGCCGGCGAGATCTTCCACCCGTTGCGCTGGTCGCCGCGCGAGGCACTTCAATTTCTCGGTGACGCGCCACAACTGGAGCGCGCCGGCGTGGTCGTGCGCATGCCCGCCACCTGGCGGACCGGGCGCCCGTCCCGCCCGCAGGTGACGGCCACCGTCGGGACGAAGCCGGCGGGCGCGTTCGGGAAAGACGCCTTGCTGGATTTCCGCATGGACGTCACCCTAGACGGCGAAAGCCTGACCGCCCGCGAGGTGAAGGACATCCTGGCCAGCGCCAATGGCCTCGCCCTCATTCGCGGGCAATGGGTGGAAGTCGACAACCAGCGCCTGAAGCGGACCATGGCGCAATTCCAGGAGGCGGAGCGGATCGCGGCCAAGGAAGGTCTCACGTTTGCCGAGGCCATGCGCATGCTCGCGGGCGCAGACATGACAGACGACGGGGCGACAGCTGGCGCGGATCCGGACTGGTCGCGCGTGGTCGCGGGACCGTGGCTCGCCGAGACGCTCAAGGGGCTGCGTTCGCCCGAGGAGCTTGCCAAGATCGATCCAGGCCGTGAGCTGCGAGGCACGCTCCGCCCTTACCAACAGGTTGGCGTGCGCTGGCTGCACCTGCTTGCGCGGCTGGGGCTTGGCGCTTGCCTTGCGGACGACATGGGTCTTGGCAAGACCATCCAGGTTCTGTCGCTGTTGCTGGTGTTGCGTGGCTCGGCGAAAAGCAAGCCGCGGCCGAGCCTGCTCGTGGCGCCGGCCTCGCTGCTCGCCAACTGGGCCGATGAGCTGGCTCGATTTGCGCCCGGTCTCAAGTCGCTTGTCGCGCACGCGTCGGCCAGGTCCGCGGACGAGCTCGCGTCGCTGCCGCCCGAGCGAGTTGCGGAGGTCGATCTCGTGATCACGAGCTATGGATCGCTTCTGCGTATTCCGTGGCTCGCGACCACCGAGTGGAACCTAGCCGTTCTCGACGAGGCCCAAGCCATCAAGAATCCCGGCGCCAAGCAAACCAAGGCGGCCAAGAAGCTGGTGGCGCACGCCCGTGTCGCTCTCACCGGCACGCCCGTCGAGAATCGGCTTGGCGATCTGTGGTCGATCTTCGATTTCTGCAATCCCGGGCTGCTCGGCTCGGCCAAGGAGTTTGGAAGTTACACCAAGAGCCTGGCGGACAAGCCGCACAATCCCTACGGTCCCTTGCGCGAGCTGGTCCGACCCTACATCTTGCGGCGCCTCAAGACCGACAGGGCGGTCATCTCGGACTTGCCGGACAAAACCGAGGTGAAGGCATTTTGCCAGCTTAGCCGCAAGCAGGCTGCGCTCTATCAGCAGGCAGTCACGGATCTGGCCGAACAGCTCGAAGACGCCGAGGGTATTCGTCGCAAAGGACTGGTTCTGTCCTTCCTCATGCGCTTCAAGCAGATCTGCAATCATCCGTCGCAATGGTTGGGCGACGGCGCCTGGGCCGAGGACGACAGCGGCAAGTGGGCGCGGTTGCGCGAGCTTTGCGAGGTGATTGCGGCCAAGCAAGAGAAGGCGCTGGTGTTCACCCAGTTCCGCGAAGTGACGGCGCCGCTGGCCGCGTTCCTGGGCAGCGTGTTCGGCCGTCCCGGCTTGGTCTTGCACGGCGAGACCGAGGTGAAGAAGCGCAAGGATCTGGTCCGGCGCTTTCAAGAGGACGAATCGGTTCCGTTCTTCGTGCTGTCGCTCAAGGCCGGCGGATCGGGGCTGAACCTGACCGCGGCGTCGCACGTCGTGCACTTCGATCGCTGGTGGAATCCCGCCGTCGAGAACCAGGCCACCGACCGGGCCTTCCGCATCGGGCAGACCAAGAACGTTCTGGTTCACAAGTTCGTGTGCCGGGGAACCGTCGAAGAAAAGATCGACGAGCTCATCGAATCGAAGAAGCAACTCTCGAAGGAATTGCTCGAAGGCGGTGGCGAGCTGAACCTGACCGAGCTGAAAGACGACGAGCTACTGAGGCTCGTGGCCCTGGATCTGAAAGCCGCGATGAAGGAGTGATGCATGTTCTACGAGTGGCGTCCCTATGTTTCCGTGGCCGAGCGGCGGCGCCAGGCCGCGCGCGAGATGGCGAAGCTTGCGAAGAAGGGGCACCCGGTGGCGCCGGTGGTGATCGAAGGCCGGACCATCGCCAAGACCTTCTGGGGAAGATCGTGGTGCGACAACCTCGAAGGCTACAGCGACTATTCCAACCGGCTGCCGCGCGGGCGCACCTACGTGCGCAACGGATCCGTGGTCGACCTGCAAATAGCGCCCGGCGAGACCAAAGCGCACGTCAGCGGATCGGAAATCTACGACGTCGTCGTGAACGTGTCGCCAGTGCCGAAGGCACGTTGGAATACCATCTGCGCAGACTGTGCCGGCGCCATCGACTCGCTGGTGGAGCTTCTGCAGGGGCGCTTCTCGAAAGGGGTTATGGAACGCATTTGCCAGCAGAAGACCGGGCTATTCCCCGCGCCGGCCGAGATCCAATTCACGTGCAGCTGCCCCGACTGGGCGTCGATGTGCAAGCACGTCGCTGCCGTCCTCTACGGCATCGGCGCTCGCCTCGACGAGCGCCCCGAGCTGCTTTTCAAATTGCGCAAGGTCGACGAGAAGGATCTCATCGCCAAGGCGGGGAAGGGGATGCCGCTTTCGAAGAAAGGCCCGGCGGCGGCCAAGGTTTTGGCCGGCGTCGAATTGTCCGATGTCTTCGGCCTGGATCTCGGCGCGGAGGAGACGAAGAAGCCGAAAGCCAAGAAGCCGTCGAGAGTGGCGCCGAAGAAACGGAAGGTGGCGAAGCCGAGAGTCCGACAGAGATAGACGTCGCCAGGCCGGGGCGCAGATCGCTTTCGCCGCCCGCCTGCCGGTTTCGGGAAGATGATGGTGGACGGGGCGTCGCCTGCGGCGACATTCGAGCCCCGACGGCTGGCCGGACCGTCGGTGCATGCTTCTTGGCCGTTGAGCACACTATGTCGACCGAAGCATCCCGCTATTCGATCGCATGTTCCACCGCCGCTTCGCGGGTTACTCGAAGAGGCGGCCGTTGCGGCCAGTCGGTTCCACACCACGCGCGAGGTGATGAGCGAAACCCTTAAGGCCCACGGCCCAGGTGCTCCTCTCGCGATAGCGCGCGACGATGGCCTCGCCCCATGTCACATGGTCCGTTAGCCAGAGGGCCGCATTAGCCTTGTCCGCGGCGGGGGCGGTGGTCCAGATACTCTGGCGCGCTTCCTCGCACGCCTCATCGTCATGGACCACGACCTGGAGAAGGGCCAGGAGCTTGGCCTTCTCTTCCATCCGGGCGTGCAGCTCTGCCCCGGTTTCCGTAAGAGAGGGCTGTCGGCGGCCGTCGAGTCCGGCATCCCACGCCAACCAAATGAGCAGACCTCGCAGCCGTGAAAGATCGCCGTCGGGATCATCCCGGAGCGCCTCCAAGGCTGCGGCGTACACGCCGTGTTTTCGCTCAAACAGTGCGGCAATGCTGGCGTCCAGCAGCTCGCACCTTCGAACGACTGGCACCAAGGATTCCCCCTGAATCGTAAGACCAAGGCGGACGTCATGCCGGCGCACTTCTCGCAATACCGCGAGGACGGCAAGAAGCTGCTGCACCGTCGTGGCTGGGGTGCATTCCCCGGACAGAGCCCGCTGCAGCTGCTTGCTCATTCTCCTCGTCAGCAGACGGACTTTGCCGTGGCAGACCTTCAGCAGTTCACCCGTGTCCGGCGGTTCGGAGGGAGAGTGCTCGTCATCCGCGCCGATCTGCTCTTCCTCGCTTGGTCCCGGGTGCTCCAGAGCATCCCCAGTTCCCTGGATGCCCAATCCGAGCTGGTGAATCAGCAAGTCGACGATGAAGCCAAGGTCATCCTTGGCGAGCGGCAGCTGGCACGGACAGAACTCGGCCAGCTCGTCGAGCTGTGCGGCCGTGACGACATCGCCGTCGAGAACGTCGATGAATCGACGTCCGTCAACACCCGCATCAAAGGCTTCGGCGATCGCGGTTCCCAGGAGTGGCGTGTACCCCGGGATCTTCCCATTCCGTCCCATGATGCCTAGCTCGGCCAGGTTCCCGAGGTAGTACTGCCCGAGGCCGCCAAGAGGGTTCATGAAATATCGCGCGGAGCCCTTTTCCGTCGTGGCATGGACCGAAAGCCTCACGGTATCGTGGCCACCGAGGTCGGCCACTATCGGCACGAGCGTGTCGACGCCAATGAGGGCGGCATCGTGTTTCACTGGATCGTCATTAGCGAACGACCGTCGATGACGGACGCCGATCATGGTGAAAAGGATGTCAGCGCGACGAATCCACTTCGAAACCTCGGTGTAGGTCCGTTCGCGTCCGAGCTGGTCGTATTTCCAGAGTAGCCATGGGTAGAACGAGAAGTAGCGGGCGCGGTTCGTGACGTTGGTGATGCCAGGCATGAGCTGGCCGTAGATATGGATACAGGGGGCCTGGACGCCGAGCGGGTCCAGGCCCTTGGTGCAAAACGGTGCCTTCAACCACGCAGTCGTGGCTGCCATGCTGGATTGGGTCATCGGTGGATCCCGCCGTCAGCGGCCCCAGCTTCGAGCACATCAAGCAGCCGAGCGAGAACGTGGCGATCGTCGTACTCGCGCTCGACCCCATGGGAAACACGCACAAGGTGCCAGTCACTGGCATGAATAATCCGGAAGGGCATCGGGCCGCATCATACTGCTGAGACGGCCGCCGTGTAGAGCACCGCATTGGAGGTCGTGGGGAGGTACCGTCGACATCGAAATTTATTGGGAACCCGCGTTTCGAGAAGCCGTCGTGGACGTGGGTGCCGTCCAACGTTCTTCGACCACCTTGGCTGCGGCGGCGATATCGTGTGCAGCTACGGGGCGCGCCTTTCCGCTTGCGGGATCGACAATCTCGCCCATGTCGCCAGCCTCGGCAGCCCCGTCGGCATATCCACGTCGATATTCTTGGTGGGATCTTTCGGCGAGCAATCTCACGAGCTCGGTCAGCTTCGACTCGTCCTTCGGCACCGCGCCCAGCACCTTCTCCATCGCGCTCAGGGTATCCTTGCTGATGGTCATGCTCTCCGTCAGCGCATCGTACTCGACCCTCAGGGTTCGAATGACCGCTGGCGGTTGCCGAACTGCGATCACCACGTCGGCCATCGGCTTCGAGGCTTTGAATTGCTGAAAGACCTCCGCGCAGACCGAGCCGCTCAGCTCGCCAGTCCCGTCGTCGGCGATCAGACCCCGTAAGACGGCCGCGACTTCCTCGGGTGGGTATCGCCACGAGCCGTCGGCCACCTTGACGGGATGGAAGGTGACGTTGTCGCGCGATTTGACCTCGGCCTCGTCGACACCAAGAAGGGCTGCCACTTGCCTGCGGGAGAGATACGTCGGATTGCTTGCCATGGGATTTTCCTTTGGGAGTGTTTCCCGAGGCCACGGCGAATACCGTACCTACGGCTGTTGGCAGAAGGTCGGTCATACAACGAGAAGCTGTTTGGCCCGCTCGCAAACCGGGGTGCCGTCTACCGATGGGTTCGCCGGATCTGCAAGCTGTCCAAAGTGCCAGTGGTTCCACCCCATGGACTACGGGGAACTCACGGCACGCTGGCACGCGAACGTGGAAGCACCGTGAAGGCCGTGAGCGAGGCGCTGGGGCATGCATCGACTACCGTGACGCTTGGCCATTACATCAAGCCATCGGCAGATCTAGCGGCCAAGCAGCGAAGAGTCGAAGCCGTGTTGGCGGTTGGTTAGGGTGCCGAATCGTGGTACCAAGTTGGTGCCAAAGTGGTGCCAAGTGGTGCCAAACGTAGCTTGGATTACAAAGTCTGAATCGTAACTGTTTGAAATTATTATGCGGGGATGGCGGAACTGGTAGACGCGCCAGACTTAGGATCTGGTTTCGAAAGAAGTGGGGGTTCGAGTCCCCCTTCCCGCACAACAATCAATTCGGTAAGTTAGGTCCAACGGATCTGGTGTCATCGGGTCGGCTCGCTTCTGATCCCCCACCTGATCCCCCATTCTTCTCCTCGGTGTCGGTTCCCATCACCATGCGGACGATGCTGCCTGCTGCGGCGAGTTTCTCCTGACTTCCCACGTGGCTGTAGTGCTCGGTCATCGCCGTCGTGACATGGCCGGTAATGCTTCGCGTAATGATCTCGCCAGCCACTTGACGCGACAGGTTGTTGAAGGTGCGGCGAAAACCATGCGTGCTCACCCTCTTCTTGATACCCACCTTGTCCAGCACGCTGATCAAAGCCCACCTCAACCATACCTTTGGTAACAGTCCGCCATCCTTCGCCGGAAAGACCCAGTCAGAATCGAGTGCTGAAAGTCCAGACGCAGCCGTTGCGGCCCGATGTTCCCTCAGCACCACCGCTAGCTCGGGCACGAGTGGCACCGAGCGCACCGATCCTGTCTTGGTCGTGTCGACCACACCTTTCCATTGCGCCCGCCTAACCCGGATGACGCCAGCTTCCTCGTCCAGATCGGACCACTTCAAGGCAGTGGCCTCGCCGTAACGCAAACCCGTGAGGGCGAGCGTGAGGGCGAGCGGGTAGTGCTTGGGCTTGTACTTACGAAATGCCGCGAGCACAAGCCCAAGCTCCTCGGCACTCAACAGGTTGGGCTCTTCGTCCGTGAACTTCCTGACCGGAAGCCGCTTCACCCTTGCTGCCGGGTTGTGCGACAGGTGGAACTCCGCTGCCGCATCCGCCAACACCATCCTCAGCATGATCAGTGCCCCATTCACGGTTCCGGCCTCCAGGTCCTTCCTTAGCGTGATCTGCCAGGCTTTCACGTCAGCGTCGGTGATCTTGTCGACGTAGAAGTCCCCAAAGTAGGGGAGGACGTAGTGCGCGAGCGACTCGGCATACGTTGTCGCGGTCGAGAGCTTAACGGACAGAGCCCTTGACCTCAGCCACGATACCAAGAAGAAGCGCAGCGTCTGAGGCTTTGCGACCTGGTCCGCGTTTCGGATCTCGTCCCGCCATTGCTCGCGCAACTTCACCGCATCTGTCAGGGTCCCGTGTATCAGTTTGTCCACCTCCTGCATCCGTCCAGTTTTCGGATTGACTGCTCGAACACGGATGCGTTTTCGGCCGTCGGATAATTCTTCTATGCCCGGAAATTTCGCTTTCATCTTTTGCTCCCATCCGGGGCTTGGGAGCGCCACTGCCCCGGATCATATCGTCAAGGTCGGATCTGAGAAACAGGTAAGTTCGTCCGCGCCGACCAGCAGGAACGAGCCTCCCCGACAGCACCAAGTTGCGTATCGCCGAACTCGACCTGTAGCGCAGGTAGCTTGCTGCCTCTGCACTGGTTAGGTAAGGCGACTGCTCGCGAGACACAGGAACGCCATCTCCGTGTTCGGAGAGTTTTTCGTTCGCGTTTGCCTCTCGCAGGCCCATACCATCTCTTTACAAGTAGGCGTTTTCAGCCCGATGGCAGTGGCACGTGGCCGTAAATTGAGAGGGCGATGCACGTAGAGGTCGCAAGCGGAGTGGTATTCGCCACGCGCGGACACTCGGGCACGGTGGAGGGGCACGTTCAGCAGGCCGCACCCGTTCGAAGACGTTGGTAGTGGATCTGCGACCAGCAACACCACGCGCCCTTCCCACAGAACGTGTACGGCGAACACCTTCTCGCCAACCCAGAGCATCGCCCGGCGTGAGCGGAAGGTCTTGTTGGGCGCGGACCATCGGCGCGTTGTCGATCTTTGTCATCGAAGCGTCAGCGCACGCACCGGCGACAGACTGCGAGCCATGCACGGGCGCGTGCTCGGCGCGTTCAGAATCTCACGAGGTCAACGTTCTCACCCACCGCGCGAACGCTGCAAGTGCGTCCGCTCAAGAAGATCGCTTCTTCATCACCTTCGGTGGCGGCCATTCCTTCCGGCGTCCCCACCCAAATTCGATGGCCTCAATCAAGACCGAGGACATCTTGCGCTTGTGCTTCTTCGCGTACCCGCGAATCTGCGACTTCAAATCCCTCGGCAGGTCCAGCGTCACCAGCGTGCGCCATTTCAACCAGCACTGGATAGCTTTCACGTAGACTGCGCTCCTCGATCCCTCGTGGCCTCCCTTGCCCCCGTACTTCTCGGCTCTGTACTCGTCGACAGCTGCCTTTGTGGCCACGGGGATGCTAAACGCTTCCTTCTCCCACGGAGGCAACGGAGGTCGCCCCCTGCGGGGCCGATCAGCCTTCTTGTCGGCTTTCTCCTCCATGACCGAGTTCCATTCGAAGGATCTCATGCTTGGCGGAACCGTTCAAGCTCGACAGCCCCATTTCCGATGGCGTTAAATCATTAGCTTGCGCCTCCATTTTTCGATGGCGGGAAATCAAGATCGCACATTCTGGGGCTCCGTTCGCTCGCTTTTCCGCTCAGCTCGCGTAATCGAGGGTCCGCCGGTGTCTTACCCTGGGCAAACACAGAGGTGGCCTTTAGACGCATTTTTCGACCGACACCCGTGTTGATCCTGGACCACAGCGCTCGGAGCGGTCGCCACCAGCCCCACGCTACGATCTGAAACCGTCTATCGCGAGTTCGTCGTCCATGACGCCGACACCACCGCGATCATCGAGATGGCGAACGCGCAGCGACCACGAGAACGCCAACCGCCTCGATTAGTTACCTCCCCTTGGGGCGCGTTCCACCGACAGCTTCGTCGCGCTTCTCGGGCAAGAACTTGAGTGCCTCAAGCACAACCCCGGTGAGCGGCAAGTCCATGTCCTGCATGTACGCCTTCGTCTTCTCGCGTAGCTCCTTGGGCAAGCGCCGCCAGACTTGTACACGAAAGTTCCACCAGAACCTCACGGCATCGAGGAGGACATCGTTCAGCGACCGCCCCGCTTCCCGATTCTGGTACTCCTCGATCTTCTCCCAAAGCCGCACGGGCATACGCAGCGGATAGCGATGGATCTTGGGGTTCTCCTTGCGCTTCCGCTTGGGCTGCACAACCTTGTGGATCGTTGGCGTGTGCATGACGAAGATCTTCCAGAGGCTCGCACGGTCCCGCACGCCGATCAAGTTCCAGCCTTCCCCAGTTCTCCACCGCCGGGATCGCGGCACCACCTCGCGGTGGCGCCACCGCCAGATCGTGCATTTGGGGCCGATCTGAAGCCTCGTTTTCGACGAACCTGCGAGATCCTCGTCTGGGCGCTGTCTTACGTATCCCCGATCCAGAAGGCGAAGCCGGTGACGCCACCAGGGTCCATCGACCTCGACACGACCACGTACTCGCCATGGTGGCGTCACCCAACACCGCGATGGTGACGCCACCAAAGGGTGACGCCCCCACCAGATCGCACATTTTGGGGCTCCGTTCGGTCGCTTTTCCGCTCAGCTCGCGTAATCGAGGGTCCGCCGGTGTCTTGCCCTGGAAAACACAAAAGTGGCCTTTAGACGCATTTTTCGGGTTCGCCCCGTGTGATCGCGATCCCGCGAGGTCACAGAGGTCGATTTGGCCGCTGCCTACCTCGTGGATGCGACCGCGCAGGAAGTTGTCGGGCAGCAACCCGCCTCCACCACGCTCATCGAGATGGTGAACGCGCAGCGACCGCGAGATCGCCAGCGGCAAATCTCCGACCACGCATCAGCGCACGCGCAGATCTCCCCCGCTCACGGCAACACCTGTCCGATGTTCAGCGATGACGTCGAAGCTGCCATCGCCACCAACGCCGAGTGCATCGGCGATCTCGACCGCCAGCACCACGCGTCTATCATCCGGATCGCGCGCAACCGCTCAGGGAGCTGCGTGCGCATCGCCGGTTGACCACGCGACTCCGCTGAACTGCTGTCGGCAACTCGTCTTGTAAAGAGAGATTAGGGCCGGTGTGGACAGAAATCGCGATGGTCGCGAACACCATCACCATCGCCGCGCACAAGAAAGGTGAAGAGCAATGTCGAACGAAATCATGCAACCCGAATCGAACAACGAAAGGAACGAGGACGTGGAGCAAATCAATGGAGCAACAGCAGCGGACAACGAAAACGAGGCGGCCTTCAACACCAACGTCACCAACAGCAGGCCAAGCGAAGAAACGTGGCTACCCGAGGGAGGAACGACAGTGAACGAAACCCGACAGATCGATACCGTCATACCCGACTTCAACAACAAGCCGCAGGCACCAGACGGTCTGAGGCTTCCGCCCAGGGAGCCGTCGCGCGTCAACAAGTATCCATTCTACGGGATAGTTGGCGACCTCCTCCGCGTGGTCATGCCGCATGTCGAGGCGAACGAAATGGCCATCGCGGCGCCGTTTCTCACCGGCATGGCCAATCTCATCGGACGAGGGCCCCATTTCGTAGCTGGGGGAACCGAACACTACCTGCAATTCTACGCCGCCCTTGTGGGCACCTCAGCCGATGCGCGCAAGACCACGGCGATCAACATTGTGTTGGGGCTCCTACGCCGTGTCGACCCGTCATGGGCAGCACGCTGCCAGGAGATCACCCTGCTCTCGGGCGAGGGTCTTGTCGCCTGCCTTCACGACCGGGACCAATTCGACGACCGCAACGGGGACAAGCGACTCTTCCTTGTCGATACCGGGCCCGCAAGCACACTAAGATCCATTCGCCGGCCGCAGAACACGCTTTCCCCCATTCTTTCCGACCTCTGGGACAAAGGCATCGCCTCAACACGCTCGAATGCGAACCCAAGGGAGACGACCGACGCGCTGGTCTCTCTTATCGGGGACTTCAACGTTAGTCCCAAACTTTCCAAGCGTATGCTTGAGGGGCAGACCTGCTTTGACCGGCGGCTTCTCCCGTTCTTCGTCGAAAGATCGAAGTCCGTGTCATTTTGCCGACCGTTGCCCTTCGTCGCGCTGAGGCCCATCATCCGGAGGTTGAAGAAAGTCGTGGAGTTCGCGAGAACCGTCGGGGAAATGCAACTCTCGAAGAAGGCCGAGCAGCTGTGGGGGAAGCTGTATTCCCGTTGGGCTGAGAAAGATCCCCGGCGGTCCTTCCTGGTAGAAGAACTCAAGGCCCACGCTCCTGCGCACGTGCTGCGAATGGCCTGCGTGTTCGCCCTGTTGGACATGCAGTTGACCATCAAGGTTCAGCATCTCAAGGCAGCTTCGGCCATGTGGGACCACGTCGCCGCATCAATCGACTTCATCTTCGACCAACAAGAGGGATAGCGTCCGGCTATTGTCCGGCTGCTCGGACCAAAAAGGTCGATTGACTTCCGATCCGAGCAGTCGCCCCCCTCCCGGTGAAGGTGGCGCGAGCTTCCGCCGAGACACCTGCAGGTTTCCAGAATTCTTGTTTGACTGGGCTCATTCACCGAGCAAGGCCGATGCTGCTAGCGCAGTCCTAGTAGCAGACAACCACGGCGCCCACGCTCGCACGGCACCGTCAGATTGCAAGAATCGTCTCTTGTAAAGAGTAGTTGCCAGTCGAAATCGGTGCGCGTAGATGTCGCGGGTTGCGAATGATGTTCATCGGTTGCTGGCTGATAGAGGTAAAGGAAATGGGAAAGAAGATCAGCAATGGCAATGCCAATACACGCGACGCCCTGCAGAGCGAGCCGACACTTTATCTGGTTCGGTTTCACATGCGTGATTGGCAACTTGCATTTGCAGTCAACGATTCGGCCTGCACTAACGAGTCGGTACGCCAACACCTGAATTCGTGGGCAAGACAGGTATCACCTCGACCAAGGGAGGGAGTTGTGGTGTGCGGTCTTGAGTCCAGTTCTAGTGGCATTACGGTATGGGGCTTTGCCTATTCACGGTTGCCAGCCGAAGCCATTGAGGACTTGTGGGCACGGGAAACTGGTACGGTTATCAATGAACCGTTTGTCGAAGAAGTCGATGTAGAGCTAATAGGGCTGGCGAGAATCGCACTCGCTGTGCTGCGCATTGGTGATGCCGAACGCCAGGGCGACGTGGCGGGCTCGAACTTCGCGGCTGTGGGAGACTTGAATTTGAGCCACTACCGCTCTCTCGTGACCAAGGCAAGCGATGATGTCTCAGACTTTGAATAGGTAGTCGAGGATGTATTCGCGCGTGGGGGAATGAAAGCGTTCCCCTACGCGCGCTATCACCAAGATCGACGACGGCTTCATCGGCGACGCCAAACGAAGCGCGTTCTTGGTCGATTAGAGTGCGTATTTTTGATGGTGGGACGCGAACACGGTCGACCTCGGGAAAGAGACAGGGAACAAGGTCTTCCACACGCTGGGCGGAGGAAGTTCGAGTGGGAAAGATGGGACGTAGTGACTCTACTACTCCCACTTTGTGACGATGATTTTCACACATCCAACTGGGAACACCTACTTCATGACGATGGTTTCTACCCATTCAATTGAAAACACCTACTTCATGTCCACGTGTTTCCACACGTCCAATTGCGAACACCCACTTCCGATCACTTCCCACTGTCCAGTTGATGAACGGGATTGTTTCCACCACCAACCTCTTCCGCTTCCACCTCTATTATCGACAGTTCTTCCACTGGTGAATTCTCATTCTTCCAACCTCGAATCGATTGATTCTGACCACAAACACACCCCAATTTCCACCTCAACACCATCAACCTCAAACCCCTGGACAAATCACCATGAAATTCTACAAGAAGACCGACGAGAAGATTGAATCGCAGAAGAACACACGGGAAATGGTCGAAAGCGTAGCCTGGGTCTTGAAACACAAGAAGGGGATTCCCAACTCCCCAGAGCGAGAACTTCTACTCCGAGAAGCCCCAAGGATCCGCCTCTGCGGCAAGAAGAAGAGAAAGAGCGAATGGCGCCGGCATGAGCCCCGGTGGCACCCTTATTGTGACCATCCTTGCTGTCCGTGGTGCCAAGTTGAGCGTGCAGAGAAGAACAAGCTCGCCCTGATCGCACAGTTCACCGGATACGACCCCGAACTTCTGTACATCGTCACCCTTTCCTCCGGACCTGGAAATGTCAGAGGTCCCGAGCTGGCTGCCGCCATGGAGAAGATGGACGACGCATTCGACCGTCTTTGTCGTCTGGTTGCATGGAAGAAGGTGGTCAAACGCTGTGGCGGTCCCCAACACCGTTCCTGGGAACCCAAAACCCGGACCCACGACCTCGGGTTCCGTGTCCACAACCAGCTGATCTGTTTGGTCAAGACGAAGAAGCCTCGCTGGCGTCAAATCAAAGAGTGTTTCCGTAGGATCCTCGGTCTACCGAAGGGAACACCTGAGGACACCTACTTCTTCGCCGAAAGGCTCAAGAGCCTTGAAGGACACGCAGAGTACCTGACTTCGGTGGAGCAGTTGGTCCCCGGATACGACCCCGAGAAATTGAGGAAGAGGTCGGAGATGATGAATATCCCCGATGAGGACTTGGTCGAATTCATCAAGGCTGTGCCCTATCGGCAGCATGTCTATTTTCGCGGTCTTGATCGCAGTCGCAAGCCGCCGAAGCCAAAGCCCAAGTGGACAAGGGCAACGCCCGAGGGGAAAAGGCCATGATCTCTCGAAAGGAAATGATTTTCGTCTACGGGGACCTTTCGACCTCGTCCAATCGCTTGGCTTCACGGTTCAATGTCGTCCAGGAGTGGGTAAGACGGTGTACCGAGGGGGAGCCTTGCAATCTGTCCCAATGCCCGCCCTGTCTCCGCAGGAAGCTTTTCCGGGAGCGACGAGAGGTACGCTCCTGGTTCCAGAAGCACAAGCATTTTGACTTGCAACGGATCATCCTGCGAGTTCCATTCCTTGTACGCGGCAAGAACTTGGATTCCACCTTCGAGAAGCTCCGGCCACAGATTACGAAGCTGCTGCAGGGGAAGAAGGTGTGGAACTCCACCCTGAGAGGTTACGTCCTCATCATCCACGTCGACGTCATCGCACCCCGTGAGGGTAGCAAATTCAGTCGGTTCCAGATCTCCATCTACTTGATCGCCTGCTGTCGTCAAGTCGCACCTCTGGAACTCGCAACGCGGTGGCATCGCCTGCTTGGTGCTGCGGGTGTACCACGACGTGCTCCACGCTCAACTCTGGTAGAGGTCGAGCCCCTCGGCGTCAACATCAAGAAGGTAGTGCAGTGGCTAGTGCCGACCTCGTCTGCGCTACTCGGCTGCATGCCCTCGAACCCATTCTCTGCGTCCCCATACCTTGAAGTCCTACCCCAGCTCAGCAAGGTGCTCGTGGCTCCACGCCATGGCGATGGTGGCTGACCTCTCGACGAGAGGCACAGCTCCCCAGCTCCCAACTTCCACAATGTAAAGGAAAGGTACCATGCCAACGAATTCAACAGACCACACGGACGCTACTTCGTCCTCCTCGAAGCTGCACACCAACATGTACGAAGATGCGACGACATGGAATCCCTTCAAGGGCTGTCGATTCGATTGCACCTACTGCCTTCCCAGCTTTCAGCTCCAGGCCAAGCGCCAGAAGCACAACTGCATGTCCTGTTACGAATACATTCCACACTTCCACCCTGAACGCCTTGGGAAGATTCCATCATCCCCCATCGTCTTTGTCTGCGGGAACGGTGATGTCGCGTTCGCTACGCGGGAACAGAGGAGCGCCATCATCGCCAGCATCCGCGACTGGACTCGGACTCACCCACGGTCCCACAAGGTCTTCTACCTGCAAAGCAAGCGCCCCAGGTGCTTCCTCCCGCACCTAGACGCGCTTCCCAGGAGTGTAGTCTTGGTCACCACCCTGGAGACGAATCGTGACGCCGGGTACAAGGTCGTCTCCACCAAGGCACCGCCACCATCGTCTCGCTACCGCCAGTTCCTTGCTCTGGACTACCCACGCAAGATCGTCACGGTAGAGCCGGTGATGGACTTCGACGTCGACGTGTTCGCATCATGGATCGTCGCCATCAATCCTGAACTCGTCTACCTCGGGTTCAACAGTAAGAAGGCGCCGAAGCTGCCCGAGCCTTCGGTGAAGAAGATGGTGAAGTTCACGACGATCATCAACGCCGCTGGGATCCCCATCGTGGGGAAAACCCTGCGTGGGCTGCGGCTGCCTGGTGTGCGTTGAGGTGATGCTGGGGCTCGTTCTCCCTGAAATCGGGAAGAGCCCCAGCAGGGTATTCGATTCGATTGGTCTCGTGGTGCCGCTGTCAGTGCGTGGGCAGGCCCCTTTCAATTGCACTGCCTACGATACGGTCGACGTACTTGCGGAATTGCGCGGCATCCATCTTGCTGTGCCGCCCGTCGTAAGTGTCACCTTCCCAGTAGTCGTCGAAGGCGTTGTAAAGGCTGCCCTTCGCGAAGATCACAAAGGAGCCACGCAGCCAGCGAGTCACAAGCCTGTGCGATGGCACGTACTCGCCATCATCCCATAGCGAGCGGTCTTCGTACTGCAACGGCTCCGTCTCGGTAAGTTCTTCTCGACCGTTGGATACCGAGTCGTAGACCCCGCTCGGAGCAAGCTCGTCCAGCTCCAAACGTAGGTAGGACATCGACGGGATTCCCGCGATGGCGTTGAGGGTCAGGCTTCGTGGCTTGACGATCTCGGGGCTGCCCCTGTCCCCGTCCTCTCCATGACAAAACAACTCGATGCAACCCGCTTCCCTGGCTATGGTCGCACTTGCGAGATCGTTTCCACCGCCGGTAGGAAAGAACATGTGGTTGGAATTGGGTACGCCGATGGCCCTCAACACTTCAACGATCTCTTTCGGATCGGTCCAGGTCCGGGTGGAAAGGTCCTTCTTTCCGGTTGCATGTTGTAGGGCCTTCAACCAGGCAGCATTGGCTTCTCGGCGGAATACGCCGAAGTCAATGTCCTGGTCCTCTTCCGACGAAACCTGCGATTGCGGCGGTGGTGGTGCAGCGGCTGTCGGTGGCGAGGAATCTTCGGTCGCCGACGGAATTGCGCCAAGCTGGATCAGGCTCATGCCAGCCTTTCGGGCCAGTTCGAGCCCGCGCTCAAGGTAGGTGGCCAAAGGCGCTTTCTCGGTTATCCCGAATATGGTCACATCACGGGTGTGTCGCGGGAGACCTTGATGAAGCCCATGATACTGGCTTCGTATGTCGTCGGTATCATCGACGTCGCGCCCGGCATACATGACCGTGTGGAGACGATAGAGGTCTTCAACGGAGAACAGCCGCAGTGCCTGCACGAGCGCGGCTTTCGGATTCGATGCAACCGGAGTTTCTATCGGATCCGAACCGCTCCTTCGTCCCCTGGCAGCAGCGGCTAGAGGGATAACAGCTCGTATCCGATCCTCAAGCGCCAGAACTTCAGCCGATGTCTTGCCGTTACTCCGGGTGAGAACGAGGCGTGCAGCTGAGTAGCTGGTCGTTTCTCCCATTCGTGCCTTTTGCGCACGAATCGCCTTCTTGTGTTTCTTGTCCTTCATAGTGGTGGCTCCTTGACAGCACACTCATCGCCCCGCTCGACTGCATGCTGTGGATCACCACGATCCCGAAGCTGTGCCCCTTTGCCCCAGTACCTTGGCCGTCGCGGGGAGCGGCCATCGGGGTTCGGCGTGGGATCCCGCCGTTGAGGAATAGTTTGGCCAATGGCCGACTCTATGTCAATCGGCGCATGTGATGACTACCTGCGGCTCGGAGGTGTCAGCAGAGTCGCTTCCCACCCGCCACACCCGCCACTATTTACCCTGTGGCGGGTGTGGCGGGTTCCAGCTGGCATAGCGAACAAAGGCGTCTCGAAGATCGGTCAGGGTATACCCCCGGTGAAACTTTCGCGGGTGGCCTTTGCCCGCCCATTTGGATGGTTTGACGCCGAACGGTCGCAGCAAACGGGCCAGTTGCTCCCGAGTAATCGGCTGGCCCTGCGAGAACGTCGGCCAGGGGCTGGCCTCTCGCGCCGCTAGTTTGCGAAGGATCACCTTGGTCTCGATTCGCTCGGCTTCGGTTAGGCGGAAGATGCGAGCAAGGTCCTTGAGAAGTACCTCGGCAACGTCCGCCTCGACCTCTTGGTCGGCCATTGAGGACAATGCAACTACGGCCTCGCTGACATGCTCGGGCCACCTTCCACCTACCGTGGCTGCGATTGCAAGGAGCGGCCTAGCGTTGTCACGAGCGCGGTCACTCTTGACCTCTTCGGGCACTTCGTGGGTAGCGCTGGCGAGAGCATCGCCGTTGTCCTGTGACCAGCGAACCAAGCGCTGCCGAACCGACTCGGTCTTGGCCAGCAAGAGCGAAAAGTTCAACGCCTTGATGGAATCGTTCCGGCCCTTCCGCTTCATCTGGATCACGAATGCCCGGTCCACGATGGTTGAAGGAATGTCGCCAATCGCAGCGAGGGCTTTCGGGCAATAGACGTCGTGGGAACTTTTAGCTCTTATAACCCGCGCCTGAGAGCGGCGGTGGCCAGCGTTGATGATGTTTCTGAGTTCGGAATTCCGGCTTCCGGCAGAGTCGAATTCGTCGATAAGAAGCGTCGGCTTCTCGGTGTCGATGGCCCTGAACGCACCGGCTGCCGTGATGTTGCTCGTGCCCAGCGGCTTTGATACCAGGCAGTCTAGAACGTCGAGCAACGTGGTCTTCCCGCAACGCTTGACCGGGCTGCGCAAGAACAAGAGAGGGCAGACGTCGAAGCACTCGAACACGTAGGTGAGCGCAACCCAGACCGTAAGAATGGGGTAGGCATGCTCATCCACCACAACGTACCGCCGGAACCTTTCCTCAATTCTGTCGAGGAGCTTCTCGGCGTTAACTGGATTAGGCCACGGCGCGGGATTGGGACGAGCGGACCCCGCCGAGTCCTCAACCGTTCTTCTCGAACCCGCCTTCTCGTCCGCTTCTCGAATCGCAGCGTCGAGCAGCGTCCTGCTGCCGGAAATGCCATGCTTTTGCAACAGCCTGCGGGCCAACACCGTTTCCGTAACCCTCTCCACCTTCGGCCTCTCGCGGATGGCAGCAGCCCACGCTCGAACAGCATGATTGATGTCCTCGGGTGACGAGCGCGGTCGTAGTGGCCGAAGCACATCCAGAAGGTTGGCTGCGTTTGCAGGCAGGTCGGGATCGACACGGACATTCTCACTGTCGCCGGTCTTGTCGTCATCGCTATCCTTCATAGGGCACCTCCTCCGGCTTGAATCACGGCTGGCGGCTGGCAAGTCCGGGTGCCGATATCCTGGCAAAACTGGGCCCACCGTTCTGGATTGTTGGCCACCCAGATGGCGAGCCTGGCGCCTACTCGTGCCGATTCCTTCTCGAATGCAAGGCAGTGGCCCGACACGGTCGCGTGGGTACACTCGTGGACGATCACGCCGAGCGCCTCTTCGCCGAGCGGGTCGTCCCAAAGGAAGGATGCGTCGATGTTCAGGTCTATGGTTCCGTCCTTCCATGCCCCCGCAACACTTCCGCTACGAATGCGGTCACAGATCACTGGGAAGCCCACCAGGGCAGACGCGATTTCTTTGAAGATGCGCAGACAGGCCGCCTGTCGCGGCGTTTCCTTGGGGAAGTTGGCTGTCGGCGTGAATTGCACCTTGCACTTCTCGCCATGCGTCTTGTTCACCGTCGGGGCCTCTTCCAGAAGCGCCGAGAGCCCGCTTGGAAGGTGACCGCGATTGACAGGAAGGTACCCCAAGTCCTCAAGCTCTTGCGACTCGCTGAGGTCGTCATCGTCCCAAGGGTTGCGGCGAACAATCCTGTCGCGACTGGTTTTCAGGTGGGCTTCGACGATGGCGGTCTGAGCCGACTCGCTCAAGCGTTTGGCATTGTCGGGCCTGTCGGCGATCTCGGGAGGCGCCTTGCCTTCTCGTTTCGTGAACTCTGCATAGAGGTCGCTTAAAGGCCCCACCAACTCCGCAATCACCTGGGCTTTGTATTTGTCGTGCAGCATGTTCCGGTCGATGTCGAGGGGCGTCTTCTGCATGACGTTGATATCGTAAGGAAGGGACCAAGGCGCTTCATCGACGGAAATCCCCAGCTCGCAAATCATCGGGGTATCCCCGAATTTGGCGACCAAGTCGACCTTGGTCGCCACACGTTGACTCTTGACCGTTTCCGTTTGGGGATCGAAGAGCGGGGTTGGCAACCGAACGTCTGCCACGGTACGGAAGGTTTCGCGATGGGGCACCAGCATCCCGTTGAACTCGAACTCCACGCCGCTGGGCAGAATGATGCTTCCAAAGAAGCGCTTCAGCTCGTCGGGTTCTGCACCTGGATGCCGTAGCAGCCCTTCGAAAACAAGGCCGGTTTCGTGGTTCCTGATCGCGCTGATGACGCATTTACCCGGTTGAAATCCAAGGCGGTGACCGCCCGTGCGGATCTCGGCTTGCTCGCAGATGGAGATGACGTCGATGAGGCCCCGACCGAATCGCCCCCGCTTGTTGGCACTCTGGTCGCTGGTCGTCGATCCCACCCGTCGGAGGATCTCGGGATCGCTGCATCCGGCCCCGTTGTCGTGGCACTCGACGGTGAAGGCTCGATTGCCGGCCCGGTCCCTGCGGCTGCCATCTGCGGGCTTGCAGATGAGAGCGATCTTGGTCGCTCCTGCGTCGAGGCTGTTGGCCAGCAATTCCTTGAGCCCGTGTCCCAAGGGCAGGCCCCGCACGCGGGAAGCCTGCTTGTTGGCATCAAACGCAAACCAGTCCTTGTACTCCGTCATGTTGCCCTCCTCGTCGGGCGGACACATTGTCCCGCCCTATTATCGAAAAACGGACGAACAATATACGCCACCGCAAGCCCGATGGCACAAGTATTTCGTAGCCTATAGTGAACGTTTCGGCCGGGACCACGGATTAAATGCGGCGCGACATCTTCTGACTAATCGTGCAGTAAGACACGCAAAATGTGCATACAGGCGCAGAAATCTTTACCTGCCAATAGCGCCACTGTTTCTGCGGAGTCAATACACAATAGGTTGTGTCTATAGTGAACATCAACCACAAGAGTCTGGCTCGTATCGCGCGCAGACGGTATTCTCGAATCCGATGAATACGCGAACATGGCGCAATCAGACGCAAGCAAGAAAGGTTCTGGCCCAGAACATCATGGCTCGACGAGAAGCAAGAGATCTGACCGCTCCCGAACTTGCTTTGCTTGCCGGGGTTTCCCGCACCCAGATCCACTATGTCGAGCGACGGCTAAAGTCGGCTACAGTCGATCTCATAGCCGCGATTGCCAACGCCCTGAGATGCGAGCCCTGGCAGCTTCTGCTTCCAAGACTAGTTGCGACGAGGATAGATCGAGCGGGCATCTTGCATGACAGGATGCTCCCCAAGAAACGCCCCGGATAGCGGATGAGACGTAGCGAGTTGTAGGAAGGGTCCAATTTCAAGCGTTGCAGCTGATGGGACATGAAACGCGCTAGCGCCTTTGGGCGACAAGACCGGCACCGGAGATCTCGGCGCCGCCAACGACGTTGCCATCGCATGGCCACCCGGTCGTGGGCCTATCTTGGTGGCCGCGTACATGAGCGACAGCACGTCGCCGCTTCCCGTCTTGAACACGGGTCACGCCAAGCTTGGGAGGTTGGTCGCGCTGGAGCTGTTCCCCCCATGACCTGGGGACCAAAGTGGGGTTCCCCATTCCCAATTTCCCATCCCTTACCGATTTTGAAACGTCGTCGGTGAAGTCCTCGTCCAACTTCCTCGGACTGGTCCGATTCCGTGTATCCCAGGGTTCCAGAACCGTTCCGAAACTTGGTAACGCGGAACCACGACCCCAACCCTTCCGAGGAATGACGACTCCCTAGGGAAGACCTCGTCATATACCGGGATGACGACCACGACAGCGACAAATCACGACAGGGACGACGACCAACGACAGCGACCACGACAGCGACAGACCACGACAGCGACGCCTTTCCCCTACGCCTGTTCCGCAGTATCGTCACCGCATGGCGGTACCCGGATTCGAAGCGTTCCTTCTCCCCGTCCTGCGTGCCTATGGCGATGGACGCGACCTTCCCACGGTGGAGGCGCGGGCTCGCGTGGCCACGGCGATGGGATTAGACGAAGCCGACCTTGCCGAGCGTCTTCCCAACAGCCCACAGCGTCGGGCCACAAACCGAATCAACTGGGCGCAGATCTACCTGCAACGTGCTGGACTTCTAGAACGACTGCGACGAGGCGTGTACAAGGTTACGGATAGGGGGCGCGGACTTCTTCAGACTTCGCCGACGACGCTGACCATGACCGACCTCGGACGGTACCCCGAGTTTCGGGACTGGCGACGGGTCGACGACGAGGACCAGGCGACGGAGCCTGCCGAGCGTGTGGCGGTTGGTGCAGCCCAGACACCAGACGAAGCCTTGGAGAGCGCCTTCAAGGTGGTGCGGTCGAAGGTCGAGAAGGATCTCCTCGACCGGATCCTTGCTGGGTCTCCGGAGCTGCTGGAACGAATCGCAATCCGGCTGGTGGAGGCCATGGGCTACGGGAAGCCGGGCGATGGTGCCCACCTCGGCCATTCCGGTGACGGAGGCGTCGACGGTGTCGTTCCCGCAGATCCGCTCGGTCTCGACCGCGTCTACATCCAGGCAAAACGGTACGATACCGGACGTGCAGTACCGATCCGTGACGTTCGCGACTTCCTCGGAGCGCTGGAATCGAAGCGGGCCAGGCATGGCATCTTCATCACCACCGCCGGAAGCTTTCCACGCGAAGCCCACGAAATGGTCGACCGAATCGGGAAGCGTCTTGCCCTGATCGACGGGGCCAAGCTTGGTAGGCTACTGTACGACTTCGGAGTCGGGGTCAGCGAGGAAAGGGTGCTCTCGGTCAAAAGGATCGACGAGGACACCTTCATCGAGGAGTGACCTCCCCAACATTGAGGAATCATCTCCCCAACGCGGAGGTCGATGTAGTTTAGGCGTATCTCTTTGCTGCTTTCTCTAACCTAGCTGCCACTTTGGCTCGGAGCGTTGCCGGCTCAAGCACTTCAGCCTCGTCGCCGAATGAAAGTATCCACTGTTCCACTTCAGGGCACACTCGAACTCGAACCTCGACGAGCACATCCGATGCCTCCCGCCTGCTTCGGTGAGACGAATGCCATCGGTGTGTCTCCGCGTAGTGCGCCCAGCGGCCTGTCAACCTGAGGACGACGCGCTCGGGCTGACCGTCTCCCACGAAGATCCCAAAGCTATCTCGGAATATCCGTTCGGGGTCGTACTCGGCTTTGGTCGGGTACTCAAACGACTGGCTGCCCCTCTCGACTCCGACGATTCTAGATAACCTGAAAGTCCTGACCTCAAGGCCGGGATGCCGACAGAGGAGGTACAGCTGATGATCGTAGATCACCAGTGACAGCGGCTCGACCTCTTGCTGTGTGACGTCGTCATTGAAGTCTTGGTACCTGACCTTTATCCGCTCGCCACCAAGCAGGGCATCTACGATCTCGTCAAGGTCGCCAGCTTTCTCCGGAAGCGACATTTCTCCCCCGCGAGAGAGGAAGATGAACTTGCGCTCGATCTCGCGAAAACGCTCTGGTCGCTTCGCTCCCCAACGATGGAGCGTTTTTGCCGCCTCACGAATTCCTGCCTCGTAGGTTGACCCGGAAAACAGGGGGGCGAGGCTAGCGCCAAAACAGGCGGCGACCAGGACCGATACGGGGACTCGGGCGCGGGTGGTGCTCACCGGTGCCAGCGAAATGGTCCTCTTGCGATTCACGATCCTGCACTCGATGGGGTGGACGCGCTTGATTATCGCTCGAATCAAACGGTCGGCACTTGCTGGCTTGATCATGAGCCGTTCCGCGATGCTATCGCGGTCGTGGGCTCGACCCCCGAGAAGGTCATCGACCAGAAGGAAGACCCTGCAGAGATGGGACAGGCGTGTGCGCTCGGTCTCACTGCTCACGATCCTTATAGGATCGCAGGATCCCTTGCGGATCGCAAATCGTCCGACGCCCTTGAAGGTTATGGATCGGTGTTTCAGTACCTATTAGCCGTATGACCAAGTGCTCTCCGAAAGCCGTTCTCGCCCACCCACAAGCTCCTCACGACGGGCGGGGCCAAAGCTTGTGCGGAAATCACAGCGGCTCGGGCAACCAGCCTTTGTTGGGCATCGCAGTCATCCCGACCGCCCAAATGGAGAGCACCGAGTCTCAGTTTGTTGCACATCATCCAACATGTCGTAGCGGTGGCCTCGCTAGCCACACCTTGCGACCTCAACACGCGCGCCCGAAAGGTGGGCGAGAAGGACAACGTTCGTCATGAATGGGAAGACTCATAAGACCGTTGGGGTTGTCGCTGGGGCTGCCGTAGCAGTCGCACGTTCCGGTGGCCAGAAGACCTGGAAAAGAGCCGTTGAAGTGGTAGGGGGAGGCCTGGGCGGGTATGTCGGCGCCTCTCTTCCCGACATACTGGAACCGGCGGTTTCCCCGCACCACCGGAACGTTGGGCATAGCGTCTCGGCTGGCGCGATCGTTTTGGCAGGAGCTAGCAAGCTCGCCGGCGATTGGGAACGTTCTTGTCGATCAAAGGCCGACGAACTGTTCGCTCGATCGGATGATGAAAGCTTCAGCGATCTGGAGCGTCTGCTCTGCGGGATCGGGGGCATCTTGCTGTTGCTTCTCGCGGGCTTGCTCAGCGGATTCGCTGCTGGCTACATTTCCCACTTGGCCCTAGATGCCACCACCCCCAAAAGTCTTCCGTTACTTTCATGTTCGCTAATCTGATGTGGCGCGGCATGGATGCGCGGTACAATCAAAAGTAGATAGCAATGTTGCCCACGGCCTTCCACGACGTCACGGCTCTGCACGAGGTGGACCTGTCCACGTGGGAGAAGATCTTGGAAGCCGCTGGGGAATCGGGTCGAATTTCCCATCCGGCCTTCACACACGAGGCGTTGTGGAATTCTCTGGTCAACGATCCGCCTGCCGAATCCTCGCTCTTGCTCGATGCTCTGGAGGCTATCCTTGAGCTTGGAACCGAGAACGGTCGCGAACTTCTACAGCAGGCTGCCGAAGACCAGCAGGTTGACCTACAAGTCTCAGACGCCGAACCGTCTCAAGAGCTTGCCGCCCGCGTTTGGATAACCAGTCAGGACAGCAACCCAAGTTCCGAGGTGTTGCGTCGGGCGCGCGTCCACGCGCGAGAGACAGGGCATGCTCGCAACTATCGCGAGTTTGCCGGCAAGCGTGCCCTGGGCAAGATTTCATTCGACCGGAAACGTCTGTTGACGGCTGTGCAGGCGTGGTGCAAAGACCGCAAGACTGGCGAGGCGGTTGAGATCTACGTCTACGAAAGGGGCGGCGAGCTGCGAGCTGAAATCCTCCGGGGTGAGGCTATCAAGCGTGTGATCCAGATCCAGAAGGGCCATCCGACCGTGCTCAACTTTCGACCGGCGACAGCCGACCATATTCGGTTGGATCCGGAAACTTCACGCCTCGGCATAGCGTCCCGATCTGCTCGCCTCCTGCAGGGCTATCGCGAGATTCTGGGAAGGCTGCTCGCCAACGACGAGGAGTTTTTCGCAGGGGAGAACATCTGCACGCTGCGCCCATTGCAAGAGCGCGGAAGCCAGCTCTTTGAGCTACACAGGATTCCGGGTATCCAACAGGTCGATGTGGTTGAGCTGCGGTGGCATGGAGATGACCGAGCCAGGATCGTCGTGCGCGGTCGAGACTGTTTCAAGGTGCTCGATGACCTCGGCGCGCGCCTGAACGAAGGCGAACTGGTCGAAGCCAAACTTCAGCTTGCCTTCGCTGGAACGCGAAAGCGAGGGCATGTTTCGCTCAAGGTTCCGAACAGGATTGACATCAAGGCTGGCACCTACGAGCGCAGCGTCGAACAACTGTTGGACGAAGCCGGAATTCGCGGCTCATTTGGGGATGAGGCCGAACGTCGGAACCTCTGGGACTTGTATCCGTGGCGAATGCCGGAGGGGGAGTGGCGAAGGAATCTTGGGACAAGCTTTGACAACCTTCTAAAACAGAAGGTGCTCCGCCCCATCACACTCGAAGCGGTTGCTCACCCGGATCACCCAGCTAATCCCAGGGCTTTGACGGTCGTAGCGCTTGACCCAAACACCTTGGTCGGAATCAGCGACGATGATGCCATCCATATGCGGACGCTTACCCCATCGGATGTTGGCGGCTACGAGTTGGATCTGGCTCCTCTCGCTGGCGAGATGAGCAAGGCTTTGTCTCTGGAGGGGGCGGTACGAGAGGTAGTGAGTGGCGTGTGGCTGCTCGCACGCTTGCCACTTCGACAATCACAGGGACTGAACCTCCTGCTCGTTGGGCGACGTCCCTTGGAAAGTGACGCGGCGATCATACGCAATGCCACCCAAGGTTCGAATTGCATGCTGTTGGTTCCCACGGGATGTGCATCTGGCCTGGGGTTCCCCGAGATCGAATGTTCTCTGCCGCAGGGTCCATATGACTGCGTGCTCGAAAGAATCGTTGTGCAGCTCGCTCTGCAGAACGAGCTGTCTCCGCCGCTTTGGATTCGCGACGACCTGATCCTGCAAGAAGGCCAAGGCAGGGCTTGGTATCGAAAGGTGGAACTCACGACACTCAGGGTTGACTCCCATCCTTTCAAATTCGCATCGGCGGTGGCGAAGGCTGGTGGGCGGGTTGTGCCTCGTGGCGAGCTGAACGAGCTTTTGTCGCCAAGTCGTACCGATGGGGATGTCGCGAAGAAGGCGAAGCTGGATTTTATCAAGGCGGTCGAGACGAGCTTTGAGCGCGCGGATGTCAAATGTCCTCCCGAGGCGAGGAAGATCTTCGGTTCGCGCGGTGGTGGATACGCGATCGACGTCAGCGCCCGAATTCTCTAGCCGCCTCAGCCGGTGACCCGCCGGTGGCCTGAAGTGGATTCCGGGGAGGACTGCGCGGTCACCAGGAGGTCACCGATCTGCGGGCCTGTTGAAGGCAATCTTTTCTGTGGGGGATGAGCCCCTCACAAACAAGGAGTAAGAAGATGATCCATCAGCAGAACCACCAAGACGCCATCCAAGTATTCGTCAACCAGGAACGACATGCGTTCGACTTGCCAGAGCAGACTGGACGCACCATCAAGGAACGAACACACGTGCCACTCGACCACGTTCTCTGCATGGAGGTTGAGCGCCACCACCATCATCACCACGAAGAGTGCGAATGCGAACGGAAACACCCGGGCGCCGAGCTGCGGGTGATCGACAACGATCAAGGTGTCATCCTGCAGAACGGGCAGCACTTCTGGACACACGCGATCGCAGCACGAGGGGTCGTCGTGACGATCAACCGCAAAGAATACGAATTCGCCGATCCACACCAGTCCGGCCGTTCGCTAAAAGAGCGAGCCGGCATTCCCTTGGCAGACGTCCTCTTCCTCGACCGTCCTCACGAGGACGAGGTCATAACCGACGACACCAAGCTCACTCTCAAGATGGGGGAGTGTTTTCACAGCGCCCCTCCTGCGAATTACGGCCACCAACTCGATCCCGCGACCGTGGGAGCCGAACGCTTCGATACACATCCTCAGCCTGACGGCTGGACCTTCGTGGTGATACAGGACTACGCGGTGCCGGACACGTTCTCCCCCGGTCTTGTCCGACTGTTGGTCAAGCTGCCGCCGATGTTCCCGGACGCCGCACCGGACATGTTCTGGGTAAATCCCCAGGTGCGGACACCTGCCGGCGCTCCGCAGGGGACCTCCGTCGAGAGCGTATTGGGCGAGCAATGGCAACGATTCTCGTGGCATCTGCTTCCTGGAGCATGGCAACCGGGCGCCAGCAATCTAAGGGACTTTATGCGCTGCATTCGGGCCCGCTTCGAGAAACGGAACTAGAGGTGCCGACCATGAAGCTGCGAATTGACGAGCAACGGTGGGATCGCCTCTGCAAAGTGCTTCTGGCACGCACCGACCTGGAGAGTGCCGGCATCCTGCTCGGTGAGCCGATACCAGCTTCGAATGGGACCGTCATCGCCGTCCGCGAGGCGATCCCGGTCCCTGACGACGCATACAGAATACGGCGACCAGATCAGCTATCGCTCGATCCGGTCGCCTTCAACCGCCTCACTCGCAAGGCTCGCGATTGCGGGTGGTCGGTCTTCACAATCCACACGCATCCGGGAGCATCGGAACCATGGTTCTCCGCGGCAGACGACACGGGTGATGCCCGCTTGATGCCTTCGATCCATTGCCAGATCCCTGAGGCACCTCACGGCTCGATCGTTCTAATCCAAGACGGACAGGCAGTGGCCCGCGTGTTCGACGCGGAAGTAGCGAGCATACGGATCGAAATGCGGATTGTCGGGCGAACGCTTGGAGAGACTGGCTCGCCCTCAATGGAGGAAGAACCGTTCTTTTCGCGCCAGAAGCTGGCTCTCGGCGACTTCGGTCAGGCCCGCCTGCGGAACCTTCGGGTTGGAGTGGTAGGACTTGGCGGTACGGGGTCCTTGGTCTCCATGCAACTTGCTCATCTCGGCGTCGGAGAGCTTGTGCTCATTGATGGGGATCTGGTCGAGGAGTCCAACCTCTCGCGCATAGTGGGTGCGAGCAGGGACGACGTAGGACGAACCTACAAGGTTGACGTGGCGGCGCGGTACGCTGAAGCGCTAGGTTTCGTGCGAAAGATCGAGCGGATTCAGGAATTCTTCGATGCACGACACGAAGCCTTGGTTGGTGGCTGCGACATCGTGGTCTGCTGTGTGGACCGGCACACGCCAAGGGCGATGCTGAACCGCATTGCCTACAAGTGGCTGCTGCCCATCATCGACCTGGGAACCGCCTTCCGTGTCGATGGTGCCGGTACCATCGTCGCCGATGCAGGCAGGGTGGTCGTGGTTGGCCCTGGCCGACCGTGCCTTGGCTGCTGGGGACACCTCGATTCCCACGCGCTTCGAATCGAGGCGCTATCGGCCGAAGAGCGTCAGGGCCAGATCCACGAGGGGTACATTGAGGGCGCGAACGAGGCTCAGCCAAGCGTGATTGCATTCAACACGGCGGTAGCAGGAGCTGCCGTAACCGAGCTTCTCCGCATCGTCACTGGGTTCGCCGGCACGGAGATTCCGCCTTTGCGATTGGCCTTCGCATTTTCGGAGGGGACGGTTAGGCGAAACGTCCTCCACACGAATCCCCGCTGTGAAATCTGCGGCGATGTTTCAGGGATACCGTGACCATGTAGACTGACCGACCATCAGGCTATCGCAACTTCGGGTCGATTGTGGCGCTCGCTTGGGGGCTCGCTAGGTTTGTCGTCAAAGTCCGATCGGCTCCTTCGGAAGGTCGCCCCGCAAACAGCTCTACCTGGTTTCTCCCGTCTCGTGCAGCGATTGGGGCATCATCCGGAAGCAGAGTTGCCAGTTCGTCTTTGAACGGCATGATTGGTTCGTAGAGTTCATGGTACGCGCGGCCAATCACGCCGCTGAATAGCTTCAAGGCAGGCGGATCGTTTCCACAGCCGAGGATGTGGTCCGCGGAGATCCCAGGATAGGGATCGATGTAGTAGATGGTCTTGATACCCAGCTGATATGCCTTCTTTGCACAGAGTTCGCACGGGCTGGCTGTTGTGAATAGCGTGCCACCATTCACGCCCTGTCCGCCAAACTTCGATATCTGAAGAAAGGCATTCTCCTCCGCGTGTAGCGAGCGAGTGTGGACCTGGTTCTTCTGCGACTGCACTTCGTTGTAGATGGTCTTGAAGCAGTAGGTGAGGTGAAGGCCGTTCCGTTCCTCGTGGTTGATTGCGGCTGGCAGGGACTTGCCGAGCGCCTTCTTGAAGCCTTCGTCTTTCTTCTCATACGAGCTGAACTCGCCCGAGTCTCTTTTGCCGCCCAAGAGGTCGTTCGAGTATCGCAGCAGGCATGGCACTTGGCCGCGGGGAACGTCGTTCCAGCCAAACGCCAGGATAGAAAACTCGGCGTTCGTCACGATTGCGCCAACCTGGCGAGAGATGCAACCCGAGTTCAAACGCGCTGTGAAGGCCGACTGCATGCACCGTTCGACCGGCGTCGGGGTTACAAGCCCCGGATGTTGCGCCAGAGCAATATACCGGCAGAGGCTTCGTGTCAGTCCTTTCAAAGAGGGCTCGGAACCTCCTGAGCTTTCGGTGTTCGACAAATAGATGTCTGCGGCACTGATACAGGCTTCCATATCCTGCGAAGCAAATCGCGCGTACCCTTTGGGACTGCTGTCCCCCTTCGCCTCCCGTGCGTACTCCTTTTCATCAAGGGCCTGGACTTCGCGCTGCGAGAGTCCAACCTTTTGCAGCAGCCTGTCACGCCTGGTAGACGCATCGGTGCTAATGGCTACGACGAAGAACCGGCTGATATTTTCGCGTAGGTAGTGGATTTCGAACGGATGCCTGATCGCATCGATCACAAAGTAGTCCTGGCTGGTGGAGCCCTGTCTATTGTATGCCTTGCCGAGTTCGACCAGCAAATGCAGACGCTTGGGTAGCTCAAACAGCTTCTGTGCGTCCACGGTGCTGCTGGTGGCTCTCCCAGAGCGGCGCAGGTTGTCCCCCATTCGCTGAAACAGGCTGGTGTGGTCACCTCTCTTGAAAGCGTAGACAGCGTCCCGCAGATTCTTGGCTAGCTCGGGAACCTTGACGAAGTAGAAGTTGAATGCTTGGGCCGTGGCCTCCGGAGATGCAGCGGATAGGGCCTCCAGCGTGCGTCTGCTACGCACGGCCTCATCGCGGTGCTTTTCCGCCATCTCCCTCAGAGACTCGATCTGAGACAGCTCCCGGCGTTTGTCTAAAGTGAGAATTGCGTCTGAAGGTTCTTCAAGCACAAACGACAGAATGACTTGACTGACCTGAATCTTGCGAAAGGGTGCCCAATGGTGGAGCAACCAATGTTCGACGATTCTGTCCTTTCGATCGTCGTGCTCCCTCGGGGGGTGAATCAACTCCGCCCAGGGTGTCTCCCGCAACGAAGGTTTGACGAGGACTTCATCGGCAACCGTCGAGCATCCGCTTCCCGTCCGTCCAGTCAGGCCGAGAACCAGAGTTGCCCGGCGATGTTCAAAAATCTGTTCAGTCCCTCTTGCGATCGATGCGGTTTCTGACGTTCCTTCGAACTCCTTCTTCGTCGTTGCCATCGGGCACCCTATCCGCCTTTCTCAGTCTGTAGATCTGCTCCTTCAACTGCTTCTGTCGACGTCCTGCCTGTTGGCTGCGCAGCGTTTGCCGCTACGAACGAGCCCAATTGCCACTAGAGCCTCCTGCGTTGGGTCCTAGTCTTCATCAATCTTGACCGTAGCCGTACCGCTCGCCTACGTACCGAAGCCAATCTTTCCAGCGACCATCCTGGTCATGGTCCCGGACCCATCCAACCCATTCCTGGTGGGTGAAGGTTGCGAATCTGGCGTTCCCATCGAAGAGTTTGCCCCAGCCCGTGGTGAAGTCGTCGATACCCGTGGACCGCAAGCAGCGAATCAGAGCCGCGTTTCGGCTGTCGTAGGCCACGCTCGATACCACGAACTCGTACTTGCCGCTTGCGGCGATCCCTTCGGCCAAAGCCTGCTGTCGAAAGAGTTGATAACCGGCTGTGGCGGCTGGACACCTCTTCAGGCATTTTCGCCCTTGATCGCTCAGCCGAACATGTTTCCAGTAGGTGCGGTTCTTGCGGGAAGCCTCGGCCCATCCCAGCTGCCAGCAACGTCCGGAAAGGTCATCGAGCAACGCTGGCAGGTCCATGCAGCGGTGGGCATCCGGATTCTTCACCTCGGCCTTGCGCCCAGAGCAGGGGTAGAATGAATGTTCGACCAACTTGTTCTCGGTAAGTACCAAGCCCAGTCCGGTGGCGGTTCGTACGCGGAACGCTACATCTGGTGACGTCTGGTTGGTACCTCGACCACCGGATTCGGATTCGCCAAGGAGGGTCTGCGGGGCAAGCGGTTGAGGCTCCTCATGTTCCAACTCGACCGCTTCGACGAATCGGATCTCCGTGGCGATGTGCTCCCTCAGAAAGGTCGCCAGCATTGGCAGGTCGAGCTGGAAAGGGAAGTACAAGTTCGCGCAAAGAGTCCACGAACTTTTCAGGTTGTGGACCCCGCCGTGCTTCTGAATGTTGTTGTCATGCAAGTACCTTGGCAGGGGATGGTCCGAAGAACTGCGGATTCCCTCCCATAGTGCTTCCTCCCAGAGTTCTTTGGGGAGAATCCACTGTCGGATCTTTCGATTCTGGCTTCCTGGCCGCTTGTTGGCGATGTGGTGTTTGCGCCATTCGACCTGGTCTTGTTCCATCCTGCGGTTGAAGTCGTCCATGACCGATCACCCCTTGATGAACTCGTGTTCTTGCCGGTTCGGCGGCCATTGTACCCGTCTCCGCTGTTTCCGTCTCCCGTCGTCGACGTCTTGTGTCGTCGACGTCTTGAAGGACCCACACAAGGGTTTCGGCAAGCGCCATCGACGTGAGCAAAGTCCCTTGTCCATCACTCCGAGAATTCCCGCCTCGCATCCGAGCCGGGCAGCGTGGGGGGCCAGTGTCTCAGACCAGCACGTCTTTGCGCTTCATCCATATCGCGAACGGGCAAATTCCCGGCGCGCATCCATGACAAGGCTTCGAGCGTGTGGCACAGCGGTCCCCGCGAGCGAGGCGGTTGGACCTTGAGCAGAACGCGTAGAGCGCCTCTTGAACGAGCCTTGGCGAGTGCGGAGGCAGGGCCGGATTGAACGCGCGGAGGTCGATCAGCACGGCCTGTTCACGTACCCACTCCTCACGAGCCTGGTACGTCCTCGGTGCGCCAGGTTCGCGAAGAGCGTCCACGGCTCGCGCGACGTTCGTGTCCACAACGACGAGATCGTTGCCGTCGATGTCGGGGAACCACGGGGTGAGCCCTGGAGCAAGGGCTGGCGTGGACAACGCACTAACGAACATCGTCGCGAGCTTGCGCCCGACACGGTGAATCTGCGCAAAGCGCTTCACCAGGAGGGCTGCTCGTCTTGTCGGCAATTCCTCCTGGCGGCAGACGTTGGCCAGCAGCTCGCGCACGCCGCCGTCCTTCCAGAACCGGAGCCACGCCGAGGTCGGAAGCTTGCCCATGTCCCCCATGCGGTGGAACGCGACCGTGGCGTCCTTCACGTGGCAGCGGACGCCGGGGCCCGTGCCGCAGTTTACGACCTCGCCAACCTTGGAGACATCGCAGCTCTCCTCGAAGGTTTCGGTCGAGCGCAACACCGGGCAGGGGTGCTTCCTTGTGGCATGCTTCACACGGCCCAGGTCGGCGACCACTCGCACTGTTGCTCGTTTCATCGAACGCTGTCGGCGCATGATCACGACATCGCGCAACGCCTGGTACATAGAAAGCGTGATCAAGAGCCGGAAGATCGCCGAGTCACCGCCTGCGGCGAGGTCAGCTGGAGCAACGGCGAAGGCACCGACGCGCTCAGGGTCACAGTAGAATGGGAGGACGCCTCGCCTTGCCGTCCGCTCCAGCACCTCATCGAAGTACCAGTTGACGGCGGGAAGCCACGAAGGTCGCTGAGCGGCGGCCGTTCCACCCTTCATGACAGCTCGCCGGGCGGCGTGGTGTCGAGGTGGGGTCGGCTTTTTCATTCAGCGAGGATACCTTCCAGGTCGCCTATCCGGCGCGTCTTCGTCTCGTCGGTGGAGTCTCTCGAAAGAACCTAGATCCCCTGTGAGGCAGAGGGGTTATGATGCGCCCAGCATTTCGCATGGCGACTTCCACCAGTACCGTAGACATCGATCATCTTTTGAAGCTCCGCGTTGTCGTGGGCCGATTCGGCGAGATGGACGTGGCGCGTTGGTGGAACACCACCGGCCAGCTTGGTCCCGTGGGCGCGATGGCGACCAAGCGGGGGCTGCCGCGCACCCATCGATTCGCACAGGCCAGGTCGGTGTTCGCGGTTGCCACCCACCGCTGCGCTGAAATCTTCCAACCGCCGAAGTGCGTCACTTTGTGGCTGCTACCGCCGGACATCGAGGAGGCTTTCGATGCCCAGTGGGAAAAGTGGCTTGAGGACGGCGATTCCTGGGTTCCCTTCTTCCGCGAGGTGGAAGGGATCTCCCCCTCGACCGACCTGCCCCAGTTCATGGCTGAGCACGGCCTGGCCGATGCGAAACAGATCGCCGGTACCGCCAGGTTGAAACGGTCTGTCGAGGGACGGGCTGTTCTGCTGCCCAGCGTTTTCGCCCGAGATACCGAGTCGGTGACCATGCTGGCGCTGGCGTTCGGGCGTGGCGAACCTGGGGCATTGGCGGTGCCCTACGCTCGGCTGGAGGACTAAGCCCTTGCCTGCCGAGCGTAAGAACGTCGTTTCCTCCTTCACGCTAGTGAAGGGGGCGATGATCGGGGAGACCTACACGGTCTTCTCGGCCTGGGACTTCGAGGAATCCAAGAAAGAGAATTTGGACCGTGTCCGCCGCGACAACCCCACCGGCGCGAAGACGGCGACGTGGCTGCGTGATGTGGGCAAGGTTCTCAACCGCCGCTTCGATCCCGCCGGGCGCGACCGTCCGTTGGTTCGACTTGCCCAGCAGCACTGCGCGCTCGACGTGTGGAAGCCGCTGCTCTTGTGGCACATGACCCGCGACGAGTTTTTGCTGCGGGACTTTCTTCTGAACTGGCTCTTTCCGCGCTTCGACGAAGGCGTCTTCAACATCACCGCCGACGAGCTAGGGCCATACCTCCGCAGCGTGGGCAAGCGCGGCGGCGTGGTCGAGCATGCCTGGACCCAGGTGACCCTAAATCGGGTCGCCGCCGGGTTGCTCAAGATCGCGGCGGACTTCGGCCTGCTCTCCGGAACCCAGCGGCGGCAGTTTGCGTCCTACCACCTTCCCGACGCCAGCTTCCTCTACATCCTCCATGCTCTGCGCGACCAGAAGCTGGACCCCTCCAAGCTCGTGTCGTCACCTGAGTGGCGGATGTACCTGATGCGGCCGTCGGATGTGGACCGCGAGCTACTGCGGCTGCATCAGTTTCGCAGGCTGGACTACCAGGTGGCTGGCAGCCTGGTGCAGCTCAAACTGCCCTGCGCGGGTGCCAGTCAGTACGCGGAAGGGATGGTCGCATGACCGACGCCGAAGACCGGATCAAGCACGTACTCGAACCTCTTCTCGGGCAACCAGATCCGCGCGAAAGGCTTAGCGCGTACCACGATATGCCCTACGCCCTGTTCCGATACGACCCTGCCGAGGAGTTCGCCTTGCGGAAGGAACTCACGCTGCTCGAAACTCGTCTGGGCCAGAAGGGCAAGCGGATCGTGCGCATCTCGCTGGCGGAGTGTCTCGACCAGTCCATGCGTTCCCAGCGGCCCATCGAGGAATGGATCGCGGCCGAGCGCGAGCTAGGCATCGAGTTGGTCATCGAGACCGTCCACGCCGTGCTGGCCGTGGAAGCACCCTTGGTCGATATTGTGGCCTCGCGCATGCCCGAGGAACCGGACCCCTTCCGCGACATCGTCTTCATCTCACGTACCGGAGCCCTGTTCCCGATGTATCGCACTTTCTCGCTCTTGGAGCAGCTCAAGGGCCGGGTCCACGTTCCCACGATCCTGTTCTACCCCGGCGATCTAGACGGTCCCGCCGGGCTCCGCTACATGGGTGTATGCGAGGCTGAACACAACTACCGCCCGAAGATTTTCTGACGACAGGAAGGCCACCATGACCGCGCCGCTCATCAGAACCCTATTTGCCGAAGTGATTGATCGCCGCATCGAAGAGGTGATCAAGGTCGATCAAACCGACGACACAGTCCTTCGCGAGGAGCTAGACGAATACGTCGTCACCGGCGCGATCCGCTCGCACTTTACCGGGGTGTGCGAGACCTACCTCAGTACCCCCAACAAGCCGCACGAAGGAATCGCCGTTTGGGTCTCGGGGTTCTTCGGCTCGGGCAAGTCGTCCTTTGCCAAGTACCTCGGGCTTGCACTTTCCAGCCATCATGTGGCCGGGGAATCGGCTTCGGTCCGGCTGGCCAGGCGCGCAGCCGACCCTCGGTTGCAGGTTGTCTTGCAGCAGATTAGCGAGCGCATCCCCACGCATGCCGTGATCTTCGACGTGTCCACGGATCGTGGTATCCGCACGGGAAACCAGTCGTTGACGGAGATCATGTACGGGCTGTTTCTGCACAGCCTTGGGTACGCCAGGGATCTCGACCTGTCCGAGTTGGAGATTGCGCTCGAAGAGAAGGGACTACTCGCCCGTTTCGAGGCCGAGTACGCGAAGCTCTACGACAAGGACTGGAACAAAGAAAAGGGCAAGGTTGTCTTCGCGCTCAGCGAGGCCAGCCGTGTTCTGCACAGTCTTGAACCCAAGACGTACCCCATGGCCGACTCCTGGGTGAAGGCGGTCAAGGGCAAGGCCGATGTGACCGCAGGCAAGCTTGGCGAGCGAGCCACCGAGTTGATGCGCAGGCGGCAGCCAGGGAAAAATCTGCTGTTCGTCGTGGACGAAGTCGGCCAGTTCGTAGCCCGCGATGTTCAGAAAATGCTCGACTTGCAGGGCGTAGTGAAGGCCCTGGCGATGAGCGGCCGTGGCAAGCATTGGCTCGTCGTCACCTCACAGGAACAGCTTGGCGAACTGGTGAGCGGCCTCGACGACAAGAAGATCGAGCTGGCGCGACTGATGGATCGTTTCCCATCGCAGATTCACCTCGAACCCTCGGATATTTCCGAGGTCACCAGCAAGCGCATCCTTTCAAAGAACGCTGCGGCTCAGGAATCGCTCGGAAAGCTATTCGACGGTCACCGGGGTCGTCTGACCGACAACACGCATCTCAGCGCCGACATCAAGTTGCCCGCACTGACTCGCGATGCTTTCGTGGACCTGTACCCGCTGATGCCCTACCAGATCGACCTCATCATCCAGGTGGTCTCAGGGCTGCGCACCCAGGGCGGCGCGGGCAAGCACGTTGGCGGTGCCAACCGGACCATCATCAAGCTGGCCCAACAACTACTCATCAATCCGGCTGTGAACCTGGCGGGCCAGTCGCTGGGCGCGCTCGCGCGCCTAGATCAGGTCTACGATCTGGTCGAGGGGAACATCGGCTCGGACATCCGGGCCAAGATCGCCGCTCTACCACGCAGGGTTGACCACCCCCTGGCACAGGCCGTGGCCAAGGCGATTTGCCTGCTCCAGTATGTGAGATCGGTGCATCGCACGGCTGAGAATATCGCTGCGGCTCTGCACCCATCCGTGACAGCCGACAGCCAGCTTGCCGCCGTTCGTGAGGCCCTGCGCATGCTGGAAGCGGCCCACGAGGTTCGTCTGGGCGACGATGGCTACCGCATCCCGACCCCGGCCGAAGATGGGTGGGAGCAGACCCGCTCCTCCCTGCGGCCCAGGCCCGGCGATTCCCATCGTCTCCATTCTGAGATATTGGCTAGCTTCTGGCAGCCACAGCCATCACACACCCTATTCGATACCAAGGCGTTCAAGGCAGGGCTGGCCATCCAAGGCCGAGAGGTCGAGCCAGGCGACATGCTCTTCGACGTACACTTCGCCGAAGAGGGCCAGGCGTACAACGACCTGGCAACCGAGCTGCGAAGACGAAGCCAGCAGGAGCGGAAGTGCGTCTTCTGGGCTGTCGCCACGAACGCTGCCATCGATCAGCGAACCGTCGAGCTGCACCGCTCGCGCGAAATGCTTTCTCGCAAAGAGCGCGAGGCGCGCACTGACGACGAGGCAAAGCTCATCGCCGAGGAAAAGCTTCGCTCTCGACGGCACCTGGACGAGTTGCGTGGGCTGCTCAAGACAGCATGCCTATCAGGTAGCGTCTACTTCAGGGGCAACGACCGGAGCCCAGGCGACAAAGCGACCGACGTGGGCAGGGCCGCCTCCGAGATCCTGGGACCGGTCCTGCTCGACATCTTCGACCGCTTCAAAGACGCGGCTGCGCGCACCAGCGATCTCAAGAAGGGACTCGATGCGCTGCTTACTGCCGACAGCCTGACAGGTTTGCCCGCTGTCTTTTCCTCGCTCGGGCTACTACGCAATGAACGTGGAAAGACCGCGTTCCAGACCGAGAGTGGGCCGCTGCAAGAGGTCCTGAACCGAATCGCTGAACGTGCGAACTACGGCGAAAGCCCGAGCGGACGCTTTCTGGCGGATGAACTGGCCAAGGAACCTTTCGGCTGGGACTTCGAAGCCGTGCGCTTGTTTGCACTCTGCCTGCTGCGCGCCGGGAAGATCGATGCAACCAGCAAGGGTCAGACCATCGACTCGGCCACCAGCATCGAGGCTCGCGAGACCTTCCCCTCCAACAACTTGTTCCGCCAGGCGTCCTTCCGGCCACCCAAGCAGGCGATCAACTTCCAGGAACTTGCCAAGGCAGTGGACGCCTTTCGCGAGACCTTCGGCGAGGAGGTTCGCGAGATAACCCTGCTGAGCCTCACAGCGGCGATCCGACAGCAAGTGGATAGACACTTGGAACGAATCGTCGATGCCTTGTCACAGCTCCGGGCCGAGGGACTTCCCGGCGGCACGATGCTCAACACTGCGGTCGATCAGATGAAGGCCCTGGTGCGCGGTTCGGACGAGAACGCGATCACGGTCTTCAACGCCTCCCATCGTGCGATCAAGGACGCCATCAAGCGAGCAGCAGATCTGGCGCAAGGCCTGAATGGCCCGCACCTAGCTGATCTTGTCCGCGCCAAGAGAGCGGCCTCGCAGTACATGCCTTTCCTGCGCCAGGAACGGGATCTGCCAGACGCCATCAGAGCAGCAGGTGCCACCCTGGACGATCTCCTCGCGCGCGAGACTTTCTTTCGCGAGCTGCCAGCCATCGAGCAGCACGCCACCGCCATCACGGCCGAATATGAGCGTCGCTACCAGGAAGCATTGGCAGCACGTTGCGCGGCTTACGAGAAAGCGTTCTCCCGCCTCATCGCTACGGCGGGATGGAAAGAGACTGACGAGGACGACCAGCGCCGCGTCGCCGAGCCCCTCGAACGGGGCCGCATCCAGCCCAACGAACCGCTGCCCATCCCGCAGCTCCGGTCAGAACGCGAAGCCTGCGTTCCACGTCTCCATGACGCTGTCGCCGAGATCCACAGCCTGCTCGAAGGCGAGCGCTTGGCAACGGTCAGCATCGGCAGCTACTTCGGCGACGGCGTCGAGACCGAGGAGCAACTCGACGCCGCCTTGACCGGAATCCGCGACGAATGCGCTCGATTGATCGGTTCTGGCAAAAAGGTAATTGTTCAGTGAACAAGTTCCAATAGCCCCTAAATCACCCCATGGACAAAGACACTCGCAACGCCATCGAGCGCGCCACGCAGAAGGCTAGACGCCTTTTGCAGGACGACCTCGCCGCTCAGCTCGAAGGCCACTTCGACGTGCTGCTTTCTGGCGTCGTCGCTGCCAAGGCGGGCCCGCACCTGTCGGCGCGCGAGCAGTTGCAGCGCGAGAAGATCGTCGCGGCCATCGAGCACAAGCGCGCCGCTGGGATGAAGCCCGACGAGGCCGTGGCCGACTACATCCGGGATGCGGCGTTCACGACCCTGAACCGATTCGTTGCGCTCAAGATGCTGGAGGCGCGGGAGCTGGTGCAGGAGTGCATCTCGCGCGGCGAGCAGTCGGGCGGGTACAAGGAGTTCTGTGGGCTGGCACCCGGACTGGCCTTGCTACCGGATGCGGCTGGCTATCGCCTGTACGTCGAGAGCCTGTTCGACGAGCTGTCCGTGGAAATCAAGGTTCTGTTCGACCGTCGGGATGCGGCCTCGGTGCTATGGCCACGACGCCAGACCTTCGATGATCTGCTCGTGATCTTGAACGCGCAGGAGCTTTCGGGCGTGTGGGCCGAGGACGAGACCATCGGCTGGGTGTACCAGTATTTCAACAGCGGCGACGAGCGGCGGGCCATGCGCGACGCCTCGCAGGCACCCCGCAACAGCCGCGAGCTGGCCGTGCGCAACCAGTTCTTCACGCCCCGCTATGTGGTCCAGTTTCTGACCGACAACACCCTCGGCCGCACCTGGTACGAGATGCGCAAGGGCGATACGGTACTGCGCGACCGGTGCGAATACCTGGTCCGCCGCCCCAGCGAGGTCTTTCTGGCCGAAGGCGCGAAGGTGCCACTGGAGGAGCCCACCGAAGGTCTGTCGCAGGAAGAACTGCTGCGCCGGACGGTCCACGTTCCCCACCGGCCCAAGAAAGATCCCCGCGACCTCAAGATCCTAGATCCCGCCTGCGGCTCCGGGCACTTTCTGCTCTATGCCTTCGACCTGCTGTTGGCGATCTACGACGAGGCGTGGGCCGATCCCGACCAGCCAAAGAGCGAGGCCACCGGCCGCACCCTAGCCACGGATTTCCCAGATCGCCAGGCTCTCCTGCGCGGAGCGCCCGTTCTCGTTGTGCAGCACAACCTGCACGGCGTGGACATCGATCCTCGCTGCGCCCAGATCTCCCAGCTTGCCCTGTGGATGCGCGCCCAACGCGCCTTTCGCAACCTCTCCCTATCGCGCGCCGAGCGGCCACGCATTCGACGTTCCAACGTCGTGCTAGCCGAACCGATGCCGGGCGAGGCTGACATACTCAGCGATTTCACTAGCAGCCTGGGCGATCCCATGTTGGGCGAATTGTTTACCAAGCTCGTGGACACCATGAAGTTGGCCGGTGAGCTGGGCCTGCTATTGCGCTTGGAGCAAATTGTCCGGATGCCTGGCAAGGGGCAGTTGGAACTCCTCGCCCCTCCCGAGGAACGCATCCACTCGACCTTGCTCCAGTTCCTGAATGCCGCCGGGACCGATCAGCGCACCCGTCGTCGACTTTTCGCGGACGACGCCGATCACGGCCTAGCCCTTCTGGAATTGGCTGGCAAGCGTTTCGATGTGGTCCTGATGAATCCACCGTTCGGGTTGGTTTCGAAACGAGCCACGGGCACGCTTCGAACTGAGTACCCCGAGGACTGGACGGATCTCTACGCGACTTTTCTCGTGCGCGGAACTGACTTTTTGTGCTTGGGCGGCAGGATCGGAGCGATAACTTCGTCGCTTTGGCTGGCGACCAAGCGCCAAGAGACACTTCGTAGGCACTTGTCGCAAAGGAACAGGCTCGTTCACATCGCCAAACTCGGGAATGGCGTATTGGATGGTGCCACCGTCAGCACTGCACTCGTCATCGCACAGAAGACGACCCTTGGTCATGTGGTTGGCTATGTTGATGTGTCCGATCAAGAGGATGAGAATAAAGCGGCGGCGTTGCGCACAACACGTTCCAGAGAATTCCGGATCGCGTCCTTCGACGGCATTCCAACGTCGCCCCTTGCCTTTGACTTAGGTGATACCCGGATCCGTCTTTGGGAATGTCTCGAACGGTTGGATCCAGCCTTAGGGACAGTGTTCAAGGGAAATACTACTTTCGACAACTCTAGATTCCTCCGGACTTGGTGGGAAGTATCGCCGCTTTCTATAGGTCAGTCATGGGTGCGCTACGACAAGGGCGGACATTTTCAACTCTTCTTCAATCCGTCGGTTCTTGTATGGAATCATCGAGATGGAGCCAGGGAAAACGCGGCATTCGGGGAAATGATGCATGGGAGCCCGGCTCAGGTGCTTCAAAGTTCGAAACACTGGTTCAAAGCGGGTTTGTGCTATTCGCGCGCTTCCTCTGTGGGATTCAGCCCGCGTGTATTGCCACCTGAGCACGTCCCTAATGAGAAATCGATTTCGATCATCCTGAGGAATGCCGAGCAACAGATGTCCCTCCTTGCCCTGCTAGCCTCAACAGCGGTGCAGGACCTTCTCTTGGCATTTGGTGACCACAGGAACATTGAGAAAGGCTCTGTTGCAAGCCTTCCCTTGGGACCGAACGCTCTGGATGGTCAGACGAAACCTTTGTCAGAACTCGGCGAACGCGGTGTCCGCCTTACCTGCCGACTTGAGTCGACCCTGGAGATCTCGCCAGTATTCGCTCGGCCAGCAAAGACGGGAGAGCGCGCAGGGATAATCTCCGAAATTGTCGATGTTTGTCGGCGAATAGACAGCCTTGCTGCAGCAGTTCTATTCAAAGGGAACGACGCTGGGAGCGTGCTCTCAACTCCGAGGCCGAATGTGGTCGAGCGTTCTCTCCTTGAGCGCTTCCCGGACGTTGAGAGCTATCGTGGTTCTGACTGGTTGAGCTTCTTCGTTGGGGTCGCCTTCGACCGGTGGAGCGCAGGTGACGTGGGGAAGGAACTAACGTCGTGGACGGCGAGTGTCGATTACACCATTTCTCCCGGCCCAAGCGCTTGCGAAATGAACAGCTCGGGCATACGAGTATCGGATCCGGGACATCGGTTTGACTTGGCCGCCGGAGTGGCGACACTGCTAACGTCAGCGCCGGATAGCAGCTGGACTGAGGCTGAATTGCGGCGGCAAATCGATCAAGACTTCTTTTCAGAGCATGTTGCCAGGTACAGTCAGAGTGGGCGGGCAGCACCGCTCTATTGGCAGCTGGCAACATCATCAGCCAGCTATTCGGTGTGGCTGTACCTACACGCCTTCAGCGCCGACACGTTCTACAAGGTTCAGAACGACTACGTGGCACCTAAGCTGGGCCACGAGGAGCGGAAACTAGACGGCCTGCGTCGCGAGTACGGCGACAACCCCACTACCAGCCAGCGCAAGGAGCTGGACAGTCAGGAAAGCTTCGTGGCCGAGCTGCGCACCTTCCTTGATGAGGTCAAACGAGTGGCACCGCTATGGAAGCCTGACCTCGACGACGGCGTGATCATCAATTTCGCACCGCTGTGGCGGTTAGTCCCGCACCACCGCCCCTGGCAGAAAGAGTGCAAGACCACCTGGGACGCGCTCGCCGACGGTGACTACGACTGGTCCCACCTGGCCATGCACCTGTGGCCCGAGCGCGTGGTCCCCAAATGCACGAAGGATCGCAGCCTCGCCATTGCCCACGGCCTCGAAGAAATCTTCTGGGCCGAAGGCAGCGACGGCAAATCGAAACCCCGCGCGACCCCCACGCGACCGCTCAACGATCTCATCAAAGAGCGCACATCCTCCGCCGTGAAGGCCGCCTTGGACAGCCTGCTTTCCGCACCACAACCCGGCGGCACCAGCCGCCCGCGTGGCAAAGGCAAACGCGCCGCCACCGGAGGTGAATCCTGATGCATCCCTTGCACGATTACCTAGCGGCTTCCCTGTCCGACAAGTTGAAGGCCAGGCGTGTGGTGGTCTGGTACGACGTTCGGCGCGAGTTCGTTCCCTTCGTCGAAGAGTTGCGCGGAGCCCCGAACTGCCCTGGCAAGCTGGCCACGGTCTGCGTCGGCGACACGAACGCTCAACTGGCCGAGTACGACGGCTCGTTCTTCGAGGTGCGCGCCGTGGTCGAGTCCGTCGTGGCGGCCGACAGCCCGGAGCCACTGCTGGTCTACCTTCCCGGTGTTGAGCGGGATCTCAAGGCTTCCGTCCTGATGGAGCTGGAGAAGGCGGGCGAGTGCTACCAGCCGCAATTGAAACGCATCGCTCGCAATGTTCTGGCCGAGCGTTTCACGGCTGGGGTGATCGACGACATCCTGAAACCCGAGCGTGTGGCCTACGAAGATCTCGCTCGTCAGTTCTCCAAGACAGCTGGGGCCGAGCCACCGTCCATGCTCAAGGCCATCTTTCAGGACGTGTCCGGGAACGACGCCATCCTGGCGGCCTGGCTGGTGCGCGACATCCATGATGAGGAGATCGCGACGAAGGAAGCCATCCCAGAGCTGTCCAAACTGGTCAATGCCCGGCTGGACCTTGAACTGCCGGAGGGCATGTCCATCGCAAAGATGCGCGCATCGACCCTGCGCTACGTGCTGGGCAACGAGTTCCGGATGGACTTGGGTTGTGCCGCACCTAGCAGCCTGGACGCGGTGCCGGTGCCCAAGAACAAGGACCAGGAGGCGGCCATCCGCGATCTCGGGCGACGGCTGCGCGCCAGCCATCCCGACGACTACATGGGCCTCGCAGACAAGGTCCAGGATGAACTCGGCCTGGCCGAAGCAAAGCTTCCGGCCGAAGCCTTGGGGACCATCGACACCTTCCGCTTCGAGGAGCGGGCTCTGCTGGTCCACTGCGGGGAGTTGATAGTGCAGGGACGCTTCGCGGATGCCCTGGCACTGGTGACCGAGCGTGAGCGCAGCTTCTGGCTGGACCGGGAGGTCACGCGCAAGATCCACTGGGAAGTATGCCGACGCATGGCCGAGTTGGGCGCAGTCGCCAAAGAGGTGCGCGCCGCTATCGAATCCACGGGCAACAGCGTGCGCGCCTGGCTGGATGCGTATGCCGCCAAGGACGGCTGGCACCGACTTGATCAGGCCCAGCGACGCCTTGAGGCTCTGTTGATCGACGTGGACGACCCAGACGAACGGCCCTTGGGCCTCGTCCGCCGCGCCTACGAAGACGCCTGCCATGCGATGGCCGTAGGCTTCGTGCGGCAACTGACGGACGCCCACTGGGTCATTCCGGGTGCATCGTCGCAGACGAAGATCTTCCCTGACTTCGTGTCAGCGGGGCCGAAGCCCGTAGCCTACTTCCTGGTCGATTCCCTGCGATTCGAGATGGGGACGGATTTGTGCGCGAGACTGCCCAAGACCGCCGAGGTCAACGTCCACCCTGCTCTGGTCAGCCTGCCTAGCATCACCACGGTGGGCATGGCGGCCCTGATGCCAGGGGCATCGGGCAGCTTCGATGTTGCCGAGCAGAACGGCAAGCTGGGCTGCGTGATCGAGAAGACCTTCTTGCCTGACCTGGCAACGCGCAAGAAGTTCGCGGCGGCGCGGGTGCCCGGTCTGGTGGACATGACCCTTGACGACCTGTTGGGGCTTACTCAGGGCAAGCTGACGAAGAAGATCGGGGCTGCCCAGGTGATCGTGGTGCGCTCTCAAGAGATCGACCAGGCGGGCGAAGCAGGGTTCTCGATGCAAGCCCGAAAGGTGATGGACACGGTCATCGACAATCTGGCACGCGCCGTTCGCAAGCTATCGACCGCAGGTGTCGAACACGCCGTGATTACCGCCGACCATGGGCACCTGTTCTTCGCCACGGACAGGGACGAATCCATGCGCGTGGACTCGCCGGGGGGACAAGAAATTGAACTGCACCGGCGATGCTGGATCGGTCGCGGGGGGAAGACTCCCTCGGGATGAACTCGCGTTTCGGCGGTGGCTCTTGGATACGCCTCCGACCTTGAACTGGTCTTCCCGGTGGGCTGCGGCGTGTTCAAGGCGGGGGGAGACTTGGCCTTCCACCACGGCGGTCCGTCCTTGCAGGAAATGGTCGTTCCCGTGGTCAAGGTTCGCTTGCCATCTCAACAGGTTGAAAAGAAGGGTTCGGCCAGCCTCGTCACCACGGACGTGCCCGAAAAGATTACCAACCGGATCTTCACGCTGAAGCTCCGGACTGGCGGCGTGAACCTGGCCCTGTTCGCCAGTGCGACGACGGTCCGTCCGCTGCTGCTCTCTGCCGACAAACAGGTGGGCGTGGGCAAGCAGGTCGGCAAGGCGTGCCTTGCCATTGACGCCGAATACGACGCAACCACGGGCTGTGTGACGTTGCAGCCCGGCAAGACCGCCACGGTAGCCTTCCAGCTATCGGACGACAGTGTGACATCCTTGCACGTCGTGGTACTTGATCCGACGACGGACGCAGAGCTGTACCGATCCAACGAGATCCCTGTTCAGGTATTGGGAGCGTAAGCCATGAGTAACGGACAAATCCCTGTGCGTGATGCCCTGGACGACAAGCTGAACCGCCTGTTCGCAGGCAAGGTCGTCCGCAAAGATCTGGTTCGCAAGGTGAAGGTCGGCGCGAACGTACCCGCGTTCGTGCTGGAATACCTGCTGGGAAAGTACTGCGCCTCGTCCGACGAGGTCGCGATCCAGATGGGCCTGCAAGTGGTGAACGATACCCTGGCCAACAACTATATCCGCGCCGATGAGGCGGGAAAGGCGCAGAGCCGAGTCAAGGAGCAGGGGAAGTTCACGTTCATCGACAAGGTGAAGGTTCGCCTGGTTGACAGCGACTACTGGGCCGAGTCGGTGAACTTCGGCGACAAGTTTCTGCACGTGCCCACGCAGTACGTTCGCGACTACGAGCGCCTGCTGATGGGTGGCATCTGGGCGCAACTGGACATGCGCTTCGAGTACGACGAAGAACAGCGTGGCAAACATCCGTTCTGGATCGACAAGATGGTGCCAATCCAAATCGCGAACTTCGATGTCGATGAGTACCGCCGCCTGCGCCGCGACTTCACCACGGAGGAGTGGATCGATCTGATGCTGCGGAGCATGGGGTACGAGCCCTCGGCGATGGAGCGGCGCTTGAAGCTGCACTTTCTGGTGCGGCTGGTGCCTCTGGCCGAGCGCAACTTCAATCTGATCGAGCTTGGCCCGCGCGGTACCGGCAAGTCCTACGTCGTCCAGGAGATTTCGCCCTATGCCGCCTTGCTGACGGGGTCGCCCACGGTGGCTGGACTATTCGGACACATGGGCGGTCGGCAGAAGGGCCTGATCCAACTCTGGGATGTCGTCGCCTTCGACGAGGTCGCCGAGCTGAAGAACATGCCCAAAGAGCTGGTGCCCATGCTGCAAACCTACTGCGAGTCGGGGCAGTTCCAGCGCGGCGCTGAGGGCGCGAGCGGCGAGGCGAGCCTGGCCCTGTTCGGGAACACGAACCGGCCGGTGGACGTGATGGTGCAAACCAGCCACTTGTTCGAGCCGCTGCCTGAGAACGTGCGTGCCATGGCCTTCCTGGATCGATTGCACTTCTACCTGCCGGGTTGGGAAATCCCGAAGATGCGGCCCGACCTGCTGACCGACCACTACGGCTTCGTCGTGGATTATCTGGCCGAGGCCATGCGCGAGCTGCGCAAGCTCAACTTCACCGAGATGGCCGAGCGCGACTTCGCCTTCGGCTCGCACCTGGTTCAGCGCGACCGGAAAGCTGTGCAGAAGACGTTCTCGGGGTTGATGAAAATCATTCACCCCCACGGCGAGGCCACCCGCGAGGAAACCGTCGAGCTGCTTGAGTTCGCCATGGAGGGTCGCCGCCGGGTCAAGGAGCAGCTCAAGAAGCTGGGCTCGTTCGAGTACCACCAGACCTCATTCAGCTACATCTCGCGCGAGAGTGGCGAAGAGCATTTCGTCGGCGTGCCCGAGCAAGGCGGGCGCAACCTGATCCCGCCCGATCCGCCCGGCCCCGGCACGGTGTACAGCGCTGGCGTGTCGGACGACAGCGTCATCGGTTTGTACCGGGTCGAGGTGTCCATCTCGACCGGCACTGGCAAGCTGAAGATGGCTGGCGGATTGACCGGCCAGATGAAGGAGGCGGCCGTGCGCGCCTTTGCCGTGCTGGGGTCTCGCAAGAGCGAGCTGGGCTTGGCCCAGGACGTGGATTCCTCGGACTTCCACCTGCAAGTCATCGACCTGCTCGGCAACCGAGTCGAGGCCGAGATTGGCACAGCCGTGTTCGTCGCCTGCTGCTCGGCCTTGCGCCGCATGTCCGTGGCCGCTGGCCTGCTGGTTCTGGGCGACATGACCGTGCAGGGCAACATCAAGCCAGTGCGCTCGCTGGCCGAACCCCTTCGCGTGGCCATGGACAACGGTGCCAAGCGCGCCCTGATCCCCATCGAGAACAAGCGCAACCTGCTCGATGTCAGCGCGGAGATCTTGGAGCACGTGGACTCGATCTTCTACGGCGATCCCAAGGCCGCGGTGATGAAGGTGTTGGGAGGGATGTAGTAAGGTCGCGCCGCGGTTGGGAAGGCGAGGGATCACATGATTGACGAACCACAGGACGAATGTGGCGAGGGCCACGAACGGCTTTGCGATCTCATCCGCGTGACCACAGGCGGGCGCCGCCACCGGGATGTCATCCCAACGCAGCCGACCGCACGATGGCATCTCTCTTGCCCATGGTCACCTCAACCGCCTTACCCGTGTCTCCCCCTCAAGACCGCCGCGGATCGTGCGCCTTGTGGCCGGGCGGTGAGTGGATCCACTGTTCGGACCGGGTCGCTGGAACATCGTACAATGAAGGTGCAATTTTGAGCGAGAACCCCGCCGAAGTCCCCGTGTCAGACGCAGATCTGTGTGCCGTCTTGGCCCAGGAAATGGCCAGCTACTCAGCGTTGCGCTCCGCTCTGCCACCGCACTACCCGGCCGGGATTGCGACGTGGGGCCTAATGCAGGAGTTCGACCGTGCCCGCAAGAAGCCCGGCGGTCACTGGCATCTCACTAACCTGCCGTATACCCTCTACCTGGCGAACCAGAAGAAGTGGCCTAAAGCAAATCAACTTGCTGGCTCCGTGCTCGCCACATTGGATAGATTCTGCAGTGAATTTTCCGCCGTACCCAGGTTCCAGGACGTGCTGCGCCCTCTCGCGAAGGGAATCTGGAAGCAGGACGATCCGGAGTTCTGGTCGGTGTTTGCTCATGCCTCGGTGACGCTGCTATTACACGATAAGGGTTTCGAGATCCGGGAGTTCTCGGCGCCCATGCCGGGCGGGCACAAGGATGCGGACATCCTCGTCCGATCGCCCCTGGCACTAAAGACTTCGGTCGGGCTAGACATGTTTCTCGACATCGTTATGAAGCATCGACCGACATTCCGCACAGTCGAGGAGGCTAGGGAGGAGCTGCACAGACACGCCGAAAGCAAAGCTAGCTACAAATTCTCCGATGCTATGAAGCACGGAATTCAAGCGATCGTGATCGTTGTCTGCGTGGTAAGCGGCAAGCAGATGGAGGTGCTACTCCAGGATCCGAACCTCCTGTCAGCTATCGACGGACCTACCCTTGAGCGTCCCGAAAATCTCCACGTCGCATACTTCGCGATGTCCGGCGCTCGCCAGGATGGACGCTCGTCGTGGCGCCTGTTCAGCCGGGCAGAATTGGCCGTGGCAACTCCGGCTCCGTTAGAGCCGCCGAGGTCGTGACCTGTGCTGCCAGCGGGGCGACTTCAGCGCCCGTGCTCTGGGTACACCCGAGTCCCCACGAAAAGTGCCCGAGCCACGCCCGAGTGTCGCCCCTCAACACCAGTGGCCCAGTGGCCAGGGATTACTCAACCACATCGTCGCGTGTGGCTTAAGCCAAGGGCGACGGTCCGGCAGGATCAGTCAGCCAGCCGTGTGGCAGCGTGACCGTCTCGGAAGTGTTCAGTTCCGAGACGGTGAAATCCATCAAACCGTCCTCATGGTTTCGGGTACTTGGGGGGGGTCATCTTCGGACGGTTTGGGAACGGTCCGATCCTAGCCAGGTTGGCCCCACCAACATGTCCCCGACCGGGGCGACCTCGCTACGGACGCCAATTCTTCGCGCGAAACTTGAGGGCCTCGGCGATGCCGAAGTCGTCCAGCAACCATCTGGCCGCCCTTTCAGCCGACCTCGTCTTGACCGAGCCAAGGTTCGCGCAGACGACACGCTTGCCGTTGGAGTATTCGACGCCTCTACCTGAGAGCACGTAGTTGAGAAAGGCGATGTCGGTCAGCATGCTTTCGACCCAGGGGATTTCGACCTCGTATCCAGCTGCCCAAGCGAATCGGCCCCTCGCAGCCGCAAGTATTCCGTCGAGGTCATTCCCGATCTCGCAAACCCCGAGAAGGAGTCCCCTCTTCGCGTGGTGACGACTTGTCCCCTTGGCTGCGGCGGCTACCACGTCCCGGAACTGCACCCCCTTCTTGGACAAGCTCGGATGGAGGCATCGTCGGGTGCCGTGCGTGGCGATGTAAACGACCCGAGGCGACCGCTTGGACATGAAGACCTGATGCAGCCAGTGTTCGAGGTCGCGTCCGGTGTGGAAGGATCGGAATACGGTGGTGACGCCCAGGGCGGAGGCCAGTCCTTCGATAAACGGACGCGAGCTTTTGCAGTCCACCAAGTCTTCTCCCCAGTCGGATTCGAGAACGAGGAGATCTGCGCTTCTCGTGCTGGGGCTCATGACTCGCAAGACGCGGTCACAGAAGACCGACGACGGTGACCGCTGTTGACCACGGTGGAACTCATGCGGCCACCCCTGCGGTTCGAGGGGTCGGGACCCCGTCTTCCTCCGACGGACTTGAGATGTCGTCGCCGCCCCGGTTTCGCAGGGCCCGATGCAAGGTTGCGGTTCCGATTCCCAAGTCCCTCGCAGCCTGTCGGAACGACTTCCCCGAAGCCATCAAGGTTTTCGCGCGAACGAGGTCGATCTTCGCCCGAGGGCGACCTACGTGGGCACCTCTGCGTCTTGCGGCTGCTATTCCCGCGCGGGTTCTCTCCCTGATCAACTCGCGTTCCAGTTCGGCGACGGCGGCGACGACGTGGAACGTGAACCGACCAGCGGGCGTGCAGGTGTCGATCCCGTCCATGACGGAGATGAAATCGACGGATCTTGACCGAAAATCTTCCAGGGCGGAGACCAGATGGCGAACGGATCTGGCGAATCGGTCGAACCGCCACACCAGCACGATTCCGACCATACCGCGGTGGACGTCACCCATGAGTCGGTCGAGTTCGGGGCGACGATCCTTCGAGCCCGAGTATCCGGCATCGACGTACTCGCCGACGATCTCCCAGCCCCGCTGGGAACAAACTCGTCGGAGTTCGTCGACCTGCATGCCCGGATGTTGGTCGGTCGTGGACACGCGCGCGTAGAGAGCCACACGCTTCGGCTTTTCCCCAGAGGTCGTCACGCCGCACCTTTCGCGCGGTCTTCAAGCCTGTCACTGGCGCCGATGAGGGCGTCGAGGATGGTGTTGGTTGCGCGAACGATGCGCTGACCCGACTTTAGCACCATGGTTTCGGCCTTCTCATCCCCTGCCCAGCTGGCAACGTAGGGGAACGAGTACGTTCCGGTTTCAAGTCCAAGAACTTGGCAGACGACGAACGCGGTCGACTCCGCCTCGACCTCCATCGCGCTGCGTGCATGGTGGTCCTCGCTGCCGTGAAGGATCGCGTGTGCGATTTCATGGACCAACGTCTTGAAGATCTGCGCGCGTGAGGTCTCGCCGGTGATGACGACGATTTCGCGCGTGCGTCGATCAAACCAACCACGGGTGACACCAGAATCGCGGCGACCACGGGGCCGAAGCTCAACAGCGGTGACGACCTCGTCGCCGAGACCAAGGGCAACGTCGCGTAGGATCTCCACGCTGCCGGCGAACGCCTCTTCGGCGTCGATGTTCCTGGTCAGCAGTTGCGGTTCAGGAAGCGAGCGACCTTCCTCGCCTGGGAGCGGATCGGTTTGGCTGCCCGCGAACGTGGCCAGGGGACGAAACCCAACGAGAAGCGTTTTCTTGCCATCCTCTTCGAGGTCGTCGCGATTTCCGGTCTTGGACTTGTCGACGATCACTGGTGCGAGAATGACGAGCGCCTTCTCACCCTTGCGAACTTGACGACCTGATCGTTGCCAGGCCGCGTAGGTGGCAACAGATGTGGTGCCGGGGGATTGCGCTTCGACCAGGAGCTGGTTGCGAAAGCTCAAACGGCGCAGGCTGAACCGCCCACCACGCGCGATCTTTGCCAACATCTCCTTCCAGTCGTCACCGCTTTGGAGTTGGCCAACAGCGGAGGCCAGCAAATTCGTGG
>CAZBIU010000004.1:0-51298 GCA_964491625.1 uncultured Myxococcales bacterium | reverse complement strand
TAATCGACTTGCTCCTGGAGAACCCGGCCGAGCCACACCGCGAGCCACGCTGCCAAAAACTGGAGCGGCAACGGAAGCTCGAGACCTGTTCTTCGTGCGGCCATGGGAGTGCCAAAATCCCCGGTTCTCACGCATCATCTCGCCATGCGAACCAGGAGAAACCGCTCGATATCACGAAGATTTTGGCAGATCCAGTTTCGGCACAGGACGGGATCCCGATCGATCAGGACTGTAGACGATCACGCCGGACGAGCCGGGAACGATCGCGGGAGTCACGATCGCAGCACCCGGATCTCCACAGCGTTTTCAGAGAATCGTGCCACTTCGAGCGCGCACTTCCCACGTGATCGCCCTGGGGCCGTTCCGGCTGATCGGTTCCATTGTTCAGCAGTGTCGCCGCGAACCAGATCCTCTCCACGGCCATGTTGCCAGTGGCCGAGAACGCACCTGTCGACGGGCCGTACAGCTCCGCGCTTGCGTGGTTGGGTACCATTGTTGTCCTTGTCTTTGGCGCTACCGTCCACGTGCCTCAACCTGAGAGCTCTGCTGCCGAGTCAACTCCAGCAGTGCCTGTTCAACCTCTGCTGAAGCCGCCGATCGCATCGCGGCCTCGGCCCGCTTTGTTGCAGCTGCCCATGTCTTGTGGCCTTCACGCCCGGACCGGTCGTACGCACCGATGATCTTGCCATGCGAAGCATCGCTGATCTCGACCTGAAGGTTCCACCGGACGAAGACCCAGTTCACGTCGGTGGAATCTGCCCGCGAAGTCTCGCAGCGACAGCGCACCTTGAGGCCCGGGGCCTTTGCGGCGGACTGGAGCGAGAAACCGGCACGCGTGATGGCCTCGGACACGCCACCTCTGACCTTCGAGCTTGAAGCGCCGGACACCTCGACGCCAACCAGGACCTTGGCCAGGATCTGCCGCGCCTGCCGGTGGAGATCTTCCGGGAAGGCAGGGGCGGGTCTGGCATGCTGCGGATCCAGAATAGACAGCTGAAGATGGAGGGGTTCAATCCGAAGAGCGCTCTGCTCGGCCTTGAAGAGGCACGCCGCGCGGTCCAAAAGTGCTCCAGAAGTGGCACGCTCGGTCTCCTCGCGGATCGAGCCAGCAAGGGCGTCGATTTCATTGGCCAGCTTCTTGATTGTCGCCGTCCGGTCGAGCGTGGCCAGAGCATAGACCTGGGCACCGTCGTCAAAAACGTCGGCGATCGCCACCGCCTGCAGCAACCCCGCCGTGCTCACCTGGACCATGGAGACGAAGTCCTGCTCTGTGCGAACGGCCTCGCCATGTGCAGCGCCAGTCTCACGATGAGTTGTTTCCCGGTCGATGAGGTCAGCCTTCACGCGCGCATGAAAGAATTTGGAAATCTCCGCTCTGGCAGCATCAGCGGCCTTGACCCGGTCGGATCCGGTGCCGACGCCGAGGACATAGACAGCCGGAGAGAAGTCCTGTGAACGTCCATCTACCCACCCGGGGCGAGGCCGCCGGCTGCCCCCCGATTCCGCGGCGGTCCGAGATGGGCTCGACTGCGGTGGCAAGACCTCGGACGCGGGACCGTCGCGCGATGCGGCGCAAGCGCTCATAATGACGGCGACGACGATGTGTCCTCTACACCACGCCTCGCCCATCTACTCAGCTCCCCCCTCTTGGACCTCAATGGCTGAGACGCCAGCCCCCCAATCTCGGATCCAGTGCTCGCCGTTCAAGAGGACGCCAACGGCGTTCTGGCCTGCTGGATACGGCACGGAGATCGTGCATTCGACGCTCCATCTCTGTTCGCTCTCCACTTCGTCTGTCTTGACCGAAAGCTCGATTCTGTCGCTGAAGAAACGCAGGGTACCAGCAATCTTGGTGAGCTTCGGTGAGTAGTCGTTGGGTTTCCGGCACTCCCGCTGCGTGCCCCCAAGGTACAGGGTTTCCTGACGATAGTCGGACGCAAAACCAAATGGCAATAGACCGCCGCCGGCCAGCAAGAGCGAACCTCCTGCGACCGCTCCGCCCCCGACTATGGCGGCACGGAACACGAGCCGGCTAGAGCGCGAAAGCGGGCCCCAAACGGGCCACCAGCCCAACGACTCTTCACGTTCAGGAATTGGGGCAGCAAGACTACGCCATGTGCCCCACGGGGCCTGTATCCGCTGCCCCACCGGCCAAGCGACGCTCAGCTGGATCGCCGACGCGGGCGAACCACCCGCGCCGCCAACCGCACTCAGCAGGCCACGAGGCACGGGAACGATTCCCGCCGTGACGATGTTTCCGGTGCTTGCGTCGAGAAGCTTCCACATCAGGCGGACGTACCCGCCTGTCTCCGAGCGGGTCCAGACAAGCAAGGCCTGGGCACCCAGATTGCTGCTGAACGACCTGACGGCGTTCGAGTCGAAACTGCCACTGGCTTCGGCGCCCCGCGCCGTCCACAAGTGCTCGAGCTGGGAACGTTCGACGACGTCAACGCAACCGGCATGAACGAGGGCCACCGAGACGTCCTCCGCGATCATCGCGTCCAGGGTCGTTCGCCGATCAGCGCCGCCTGCCAGTACGATGCGCGGACGCGCACCCGCGCTTGAACTCCAGGCGCAAACGGCATCCACGAGAGGCTTGAGATCGGGGCCCGGAGCAGGTCCAGCCGCAGTGACAGTAGCCGAGCCGCACAGGAGGAGGCACGAGCAGACAGTGACGAATCCTCGAAGCGCCTTCACTTCAGACCTCCAACGGCTCGGGCAAAGAGCATGGGACGGGACGACTGAAGGCCTGTGGCGTACGTGTGCGGTCCCGGTCCCAAGCCACGGGTAAGTTCCAGCACCCGGTACTGATAGTGGTTCTCTTCTTTGCCTCGGAGAGAAGAGAACACATTAAGCCGGACTTCCTTCGCGCCGATCCAGAGCTGCACATAGTAGGGCGCAAGCTCGGGGCCTCCACGGTCAAAGCGCAGCTCCGCGACGTTTTGTCTGCCCCTGTGGATTGCGGAGCCGGACGTCTCCACTCGGCAGATAAGGTTGAAGCCCTCGACGGCATGGCAACCTAGGTTGACGGAAAGAAGGCGGGCGGAACCCTTTGCGGAATCCACGTCGACGACGAGCGACAGACCACCATTCCTCCACGTCTCTCCCCCAGCGAGTGCGACTTCGAAGACGAGCGGGGTCGACGCAATGAAGGGCTTGAGATGCGCAACTCCCTTCCGTGCTTCCACCAGAGCCGGCCCCTGCTCTGTGGGAACCACCTGCGTGGTCGGAGATAAGGCCGGCACCATGGACCCCTCGGGATACTCGGCCCCCGAGAGCAAGAATGCGGTTCCCGCCGGGCGAACAAGGGCCTCGGGAAAGTTCTGAAACGTCTTCTCCAGACGCTTCGAGGCGAAGCGCGTCCAGGTTGCGGGCTCGGCCGGGAAAGCAAGCGCGGCGGCCGCAAGGGCCCGCCCGGTCGACGTGTCGAGCAAACGGGCGTGGATCACGAGCAGGAAACCGATCTTGAACATGGAGCCGCTGACAACGTAGGCGGCACCTGACAGCTTGCCGATGGACGCCAGGGCCGCTTCCGAGAACCGACCGCTGGTCTGCAACTGTTGTTCAGCAAGCACCTTTGAGAGGGAGGAACGCGAGACCACAGAAAAGGAACTGCCTTGCGCCAGCCCGATCTCGAGCGCATCCCTCAGGTCGTCTTCCAAGAGCGTTGGCTCTCCGTCGATCGAAGGAAAGGAGAGCACCGCGACCAGGGGGCGCTTGCCAGGGGCGGGCTTGATTTGGCTGGCGATCTCGGCCGCCAGTTGCGCCGCGAGAGCTGCGACATCGGTCTTCGAAGATATCGTGGGGACGGGATCATCACGCAAGAGGACAAACTCGCTCGACGTGATGAGACCGGTGTCGGCTGCGACGGACCGCAGGTACAAGCGTATCCCGTCCGGGCCATCGAAATAGCGACCGATGATGAAACTGTCCGCACCCAGCAGCTTACCCACTGCCGGCAATGTGGATTCGTCGAACAACCCGCCATATTGGAGCTGATGTTCATCAAGCAAGAGATCGAGGCGGTCGCGATCAATGACCCGCAGCCTGCCCGAGGCGGCAAGCCCAGTGACCATCTGTTCGGCCAGTATCCGCGATCGGCGGGTCACCTCCTGGCGCGGAGAAAGCGGCGGAAGAACCACCACCGTGGGCGCCCTTGCACTGCAGCCGCCCGGACACAGGACGTCCTCGAACGCCTTCAACGCCGCGGTCAGGGCGGCCCCGGATTCCGGTGTCGCCACAGATGGCGTGGATGCAGAAGCCTTCTGATCTGCGCTCCGGGTGCCGGAAGTCGAGGCACATGTTGAAAGCCACGGCACGGCCATCGTGAGCATGCAGAGTACGCGCCACCGATAATCCATCGCGACAGAGTAACAATGCCGCGGCTTCTCAGGCAAGGACGCTGTTTCGGACAGGACGCTGTTTCGGCTCGCCTCTTCGGGCAAGGGCGATCGTATGGCGTCTGCGGGTGTAGACGATTGCCTAGAAGGGCGGCACGACGATCGTGACGAGCGCGCCCCCGAGATGCGCCAGCCGCTTGGAATCCCAAGCCCATGTCAAGACCGGCGATCCCGCTTAGCGCGCTCTTGTCTATCGTAGCTGCACACTATGATGGACTTGCCAGCTGCCGCCTCCGGATCAGGCAGGGATTGGCGGTCTGGATACCCCACGGCCTTGATGCCGAGGATCTCGGCTTCCCGAAGCACTTGCTCGACGATTTGAGTAGTCGGGCAAAGATAGGCCACCGGGCGTCCAGTCTCGGTCATGTGGGAGTGGAGGTAGACGAGAGCGACAGTGGTCTTGCCGTTGCCCGCCGCCACTTCGATGTTGCTCTCGCCCTGCTCACCTCTCGCGCCACCAACGCAGCACCCGATCCCCCGCGTTTGCTACTCGCAGGCTGACGTTCGCTGGCTGGTGCGCCCCAGCGTTCAGGATGGCTGAGACTCTCGGCTTGCAGCCGACCACTTGCTCTTCCCTGATTGCCTCGGATATAAGGGACCGTGGAGGAGTCAAATGGACGTTGTGCGAAGGAACGCCAAGCTCGTCGCCGTAGGTATCTGCATGACCGTGATGTTCGGACCGACCGGCTGCAACTCTGAGGGGAACGACTGGAAGAAGGCGGAGGGGGCCAACACCATCCAGGGGTACAAGGCATTCCTCGAGCAGCACGCCAACGGCAAGCATGCCGGTGCCGCAAGCGCCGCGATGGAACGGATCGAAGATAGTGACTGGAAGAGAGCCCAGGACGCCGACAAGATTGACGAGTACAAGGCCTTCCTTGCCAAGTACCCGGGAAGCAAGCACCTCGCCGCTGCACATGCGGCGATCGATCTCACAAGGATTCTGCAGGGGCCCCAAGTTGAGGCGCTCAGAACTTTCGTCTCTGATGCCAACAATGAAGGGGCACTGCGACGTTTCATGGTGGAGGCGGGCGGATCCATCACCCTCCCCTCACAGCCAGGGCAAGGGCAGGAAGGCTACCACCTCTTCGTTCGGAACTCGACGAAACCCGGCGAGATCGACATCGCGATCGTAATCCCGACCGATGCGAAGCTGGACCTAGCGCCCTTCCACTTCGCTGAGCAACCGTACCTCAACGTGACCAAGGGGAAGGTCATTCTCCATTTCGACCATGGGAAGCTGGACGAAATCCCCAAAGGCAAGGTCACGGTTCTCGCAGGGGCGCGTATCAAGCTAGTAGACAATCAGATGAAGCTCGACAGCGGCTCTGTAATGGTCCCCAAAGTAAAGGGGAACACTCGCAGCGGGAAAACTAAGGGGGAGGTGACGCTCTCCCTTGCGGACAAGGACAGCATCTCCATTGGTCTCGCGTCCGAAATCGTCGATCTCGCCCCGGGTCTGCTCGTGCGGCTCAGCGACACGGAGTTCATCGTCACGCAAGCGGACGGCGTATCCATGAAGAGGGAGCTATCGACCAACGCGTTCCACGTGATCAAAGGGCGAGTGTTTCACTTCGTCCGTGGGTGACCCATCCGTTTCATCCCCTGAGAGGACGCTAGGGAACCACTCATGTTCTCGGCAGAGATCACCGCCCGCTTGGAAAACGCTGGCCCATTCTACCCCTGCCCCATCTTCGGCGTCCTGGACCACGGACGCACAGAATAGTCAACACCGGGAGCTCCGCCTCAACGCGGTCATGGTTTCGATGATACCCGTTTTCGTGGGAACGGGGTCTCCGCCCACCAACGCCCAAGAGAGTGCTTGGAGCCCGGAAAGAAGGCCTGCTCGGCCGCCCAAGCCCAAGGACGTTCGCCAGCTAGTCATCAAGCTAGCTCTGGGAAACGTGACCTGGGGCTACACGAAAATCAGGGACGCTTTGCGCACGGGACTGGGTATCGAAATCGGCCGAACCACCGTCGCGAACTACCTGGAGGAGGCCCGCATCGAACCGGCGCCGGAGCGGAAGAAGACACACACGTGGAAGCGGTTTATGAAGGCGCACTGGGATTCGCTTTGCGGGTGCGATTTCTTCACGGTCGAAGCTCTCGGTCTGACGGGGACGGTTCGCTACATGGTGTTCTTCGTCATTGTCGTGCAGACGCGCTTGGTCGAGATCGCCGGGATCGCCACCAACCCAGATGGGCAGTGGATGAAGCAGATGGCACGCAACTTGACCGACTCGGTGGACGGTTTTCTTCGGAACGCGACCTACCTGATTCATGACCGGGATCCGCTGTACACAGCGGCGTTCGAGGCCCTGCTCAAGGAGCGAGGGGTGAAGTGCGTGAAGATTCCAGCGCAGAGTCCCAATTGCAACCCGCACGCCGAGAGGTTTGTGAAGACGGTCCGGGACGAGTGCTTGCGCCACTTCGTGATTTTCGGAGAACGGCACCTCCGATACCTGCTCAAAGAGTTTCTGTCCCATTACCATCGGGAGCGCTTTCACCAGGGGCTCGGTGGGCAGTTGATCGAGGCGACGGCCGGCTCGACGAGCGAGAAGGGTGCTCATGGCAAGGTCGTCTGCCGATCTCGGCTCGGCGGCATCCTGAATTTCTATCACCGAGAGGCCGCATGAGCCGTGCCGATGGATTCTTGGACGCCACGCGTCAGATGTAGCCGTAGCTCTTTCGGTTGCAAAAAAGCAGCAGAGCCGGGTAGAGGGCGTCGAGGGCCGAAACTTGATCGCGCTGGGGGCATAGGGGGGCGCGGTGCGACGTAGTGGACAGATTGGGTTATCTTCGATTGTGCCCAGTGCCGAATCGACGGCCAGCAGCCGGCAGCTTCAGCGTTTTCCGATGTGGTGCACTTGCACCCGGAAAAGTCCCAGATGTCCTGATTCGCAACGCGGCAGCGCTCGCAGGACATTGGCTGTTCGGCGAACGACATCTCCGGCACGTCATCAACGAATTCATAGCCCACTACCATCGGGAGCGCTTTCATCAGGGGCTTGGGGGCCAGCTGATCGAGGCGCGGGCCGGCTCGACGAGCGAGAAAGGGGCGCGGAGCAAGGTCGTCTGCCGGTCTCGGCTGGGCGGGTGTTGAGTTTCTACTACCGCCAGGCCGCCTGAACCATGGCGACGATTTACCGACCCACCGTACGGGTTCACGCAATGGGGGTCGCGAAGCACCCCACGGGCACTGACTCTGTACCGATTATCCGATCGAGCGCTGCTTGACATTACCGGATCGTGGAGGTCACGATCCCGCTCATGGCGAAGGCTGGCCACGAGACCGCCGCACTACGGCACGCCGTTCGCGAGCAGGGGCTCGCCCAGCTCGACAAGGCGCCCCGTCGACTCTGGCGCCGGCTACTGCCCGAGTGGTCCCAGCACCTGCTCTGGACCGGCCTCGATGTCCGATACGACGCCTTCCTGTCGTACAGCTGGAGTTCCGACCGCGAGGTCGCGCCCGTCCTCCAGTCTACCCTCCAGAGGTTCCTATGCCCCTGGTACAAGCTCCGTGCGAGGCGGGTCTTCCGAGACCTCTCGGCGCTTCCGGCCGGCTCGAGCCTCGAGGAGGCCCTATTCGATCGACTTGATCGCTCGAGACACTTCGTGCTCCTCGCCTCGCCCGAGGCGGGGCGCAGCGCCGGCGTCGAACTCGAGGCGCACCACTGGTTCAGCCGTCCACGCGAGGGAGCCATCCTTGTCATCGTCACCGCAGGAGAGGGTCGGACGTGGCATGACATCCGTGAGGTGTTGCTCCCTCCCTCGGCTCGGTCCAACCTGAGCTGCGAGCCTGTCTGGATCGACCTGCGGCATCACCGCGCGGAGATCCTGGCGCGTCCCCGCGGCCGTGAGCTCACGGCCCGGCTCGTGGAATGCCTCCGGCAGGTCTTTCTGCGTCTGTACGAGCCGCTCACGTGGGAAGAGCTGCAGGGAGAGGAGCGCACCCAGCGGCGCAAGGCGAAGCGCTTGGTCGCCCTGGTCGTCCTGCTCCTCCTCGCGTTCGCGTCTTCCGCCAGCCTGTCCGCCTGGCAAGCCCGGCGGAACGAGAGGAAGGCGGAACTCGCCCTGGCTCGTGCGCTCGTCCAGGCGGGCGCAGATCTGGTTGGGCAGAACCGACCAGGGGAAGCCGCCGCGTACTTTGCCCGAGCGCTCCGAACTGCCCCTGAATCGATCGCGGCCACGAGCTGGCTTTCGGATCAGCTCCTCCACAGGGCTTGGTGGACCCCGGACGCGCGATTGGTGCACGACAATGCGGTGTACTCCGCAGAGTTCAGTGGCGATGGTCGACGTTTGTTGACTCAGAGTTCCACAGCTGCGCGGGTCTGGGATGCTGCGAGCGGGAGCCCTATTGGTCCTCCCCTGCGGCAGAAGGGAAAGATGTTCTTCGCCACGTTCAGTCCGGACGGGCGATACGTGGCGACCGCATCGGGAACCGACGACGGCAGCGCCCAGATTTGGGAGGCGTCCACCGGCGAGCCCGTGGGTCCTCCCCTTCGACACGCGCAACGCGTCAATAGCGCCTACTTCAGCTCCGACGGTCGGCGAGTGGTCACCGCATCCTGGGACCGGACGGCGCAGGTGTGGGAGGTCGGGACCGGGAAGAAGGTTGGGCCACCGCTGGGCCACCAAGGCGTCGTGAGCTCGGCGAGGCTCAGCACCGACGGTCAGCGTGTGCTCACCGCGTCCGGCGAGACAGTGCAACTGTGGGACGTGGACACCGGCAAGCGCTCGGGTTCGACCTTGCCGGTCGGAGCGGTGGTCGAGTCGGCAGTGTTCAGTCCGAACGAGCGATTCGTCCTCAGCGTGAAATCGGGCGCGGCGCAGGTGTGGGACCTCAAGACGGGCAGGCCGGTCGGCGCAGCTATGCGGCATCGTGGCGATGTCACCTTCGCGACCTTCAGCCCCGATGGCCAACGCGTGGTTACCACCTCCTCCGACGGGACGGCGCAGGTCTGGAATGCCACGGACGGTCGCCCCATGGGCAAGCCGCTGATTCACGAGGCTCTAGTCTTCTCGGCCGCCTTCAGCTGGGATGGGCGGTGGGTAGTGACCGCGTCCTCCGACAAGACGGCGCAGGTCTGGGACACCGAGACGGGTTTGCCGGTGGGCCAGCGCCTGACACACGAGCGTGACGTCGTGAGTGCGGCCTTCAGCCCCGAGGGGCGGAGAGTGGTGACCGGTTCCTGGGACAACAGTGCGCGCGTCTGGGAGTTGCTCCCGGCCAGCGCGACGAGGCCGCCGCTCCGGCACGAAGGACAACTGCGCTCGGTAGGCTTCAGTTCGGATGGGCGCACCGTCCTGATCGCCTCCAGCGATGCGGTCCAGCGATGGGATGCTGCGACGAGCACCCTCGTCGACGTGCCCGTGAAGTCGGAGGCTGGCATCGAGGTCGCCGAGTTCAGCCTCGACGGTCGCCGGGTCCTGACTGCATCGGGCACCACGGCACAGCTGTGGGACGCCGATACCGGCCACCTCGTGGGACCGCCGCTGCAGCACGATCACAGAGTGGTCTCGGCGGCCATAAGTCCAAATGGTCGGCGCGTCTTGACCGGCTCCTTCGGAACGGCACAGCTGTGGGATGCCGACACGGGAAAGCCGGTTGGCACTCCGATCCGGCACGACTATTACGTCAACGTCGTGAAGTTCACCCCGGATGGTCGCCGCGCTCTGACGGTCTGCTCGCAGACGGCCCAGATCTGGTCTGCCGAGACCGGTGAGCGCGTGGGAACGCCCGTGAAGTATGGTGGATCGCCGAAGTCCGTGGCCTTCAGCCCGGACAGCCGGCGCGTGATCGTCACCGCGCAAGAATACGACGTGCGGGTCAGCGTACGGGCCTGGGAGACAGGTACGGGCAGACCAGTGGGACCGATGGTGCAACACAGCAAGGGGATCCAGGCTGCGGTGTTCAGTCCGGATGGTCGGCGGTTCGTGACGGCCGGAAGCGACGGCACCGCGCAGGTATGGGACGCGGACACCGGCGTGCCGATCGGCGCGCCGCTGCGCCACGGTGATGTCGTCTACTCCGCCGCCTTCAGCCCGGACGGTCAGCGGATCGTGACTGCTTCCAATGATCGCACGGCTCAGGTCTGGGAGACGGAGAGCGGCAACCCCGTCGGCGGCCCACTGCGACACCCAGTGGCGGTCTACTCCGCGACCTTCAGCCCCGATGGTCAACGAGTGGTGACCGTTTCCGGTGACGGCACGACCCAAGTCTTCGACGTCCTCTTGTCCTGTTGCGGAACGCCGGAGTTGGCCGAGCGCCTGGCGACGATTGCTGAGGCCGCGGGTGGGTACGTTGCCAACGACTCCGGCTCGATGGTCTTCCTCGGAGCCGACGAACAGCGGAGGCGGCTGGCCAGGCTGGGTCAGGCCGACGCGGCTACCGCGGCGGTCCTGAGCCTCCGTTGGGTCACGGGCCGCTTCCCGTCGAGCAGGTGACGAGCTATCTCCTCCACCACCGGGGAAGAGGAGCCCGTGATGTCCAAGAATCCGTCGGCACCGCTCAAGCGGCCTCGCGTTGGTAGAAGTTGAGCATTCCACCGCGTCGTGTGCCGAAAACCGATCGTCACCGCCGCGGGTCTCACCCAGGCCCATTTCACGCGGCCTCGCGATGGTAGAAGCCGAGAAGACCGCCAAGCCGGTCTCGACGGACCACCTTCCCCGTGCCGTTCACGGCCTCGTTCGCTACGATCAGCTCGTTGTCGAGGCCCTGATGGTTCCGTTCTCGGTGATAATGCTCCACGTACTCAGAGATCGCCCGTCGCAGATGGCCCTCTCCCAGCGGCACGATCCGGTCCAGGCATTCGCTTCGGATCGACAGCACGAATCGCTCAGCGAATGCGTTCAGGTTCGGGCTCTGCGGCGGCAATCTCACTGCCTTCACCCCACCCTGCTCCAGAATCCGCCGGAAGCCCTCCGTGTATAGGGGATCCCGATCGATCAGGACATACCGCTTGCCGACAAGGAAGCCGTCGACTGCATCGACCAGATTGCGCGCCATCTGCTCCATGCAGGGGCCACCGGGATTGGCGGCCATCCCGACGATTTCCACCTTTCTGCTCGCGATGTCGATGACGAAAAGCACGTGGTAGCGAACCAGTCCGAGCCACGTCACGACTTCCACCGTGAAGAAGTCCATCCCCACTATCACGCCCAGATGCGCCTTGATGAACGTCGCCCATGACATTCGCCGCCCTCGTTCAGGTGCGGGGTCGATGCCATTTTCCAGCAAGATACGTTTGATCGTGTTGCGCCCGATCTCGTGGCCCAGGTTCTTCAAAGCGCCCATGATCCGCGTGTAGCCCCAACGCTCGTTCTCCTTGGCAATCCTGACAACGAGGACCGCGATTTCGGCCGTCTTCTTCGGCCGCCCCCGCCCTCGCTGCTGACTGCCGTCGTACTTCTTCGCCACCAGCTCTCGGTACCAACGCAGAATGGTCTCAGGTGATGCGATGGTGGCGATTGCCGCCAACCCCTTCCGGCCCAACGCTTTCCCCAGCATGGCCAGCTTTCTTCGTTCGGCGTCGGTCAACCTGACCCTCTTGGGCCCCAGCTTCTCTCGTAGAACCAGATTCTCTGCCTTCAGGTAATCGACTTGCTCCTGGAGAACCCGGCCGAGCCACACCGCGAGCCACGCCGCCAGAAACTGGAGCGGCAACGGAAGCTCGAGACCTGTTCTTCGTGCGGCCATTGGAGTGCCAAATCCCCGGTTCCCACGCTTCACCCCGCCTTGCGAACCAGGAGAAAACGCTCGATATCACGACGGTTTTGCGCGATCCACTTTTCGCACAGGACCGGGTACTGGACGCCGTCAGAGGCCGAGGCAGAATCCTTCCGATTGCCACGACTGGAGCGTGCTTAGACATGTGGATCCGGTTGCGGATCTTGTTAGACCTACACAATTCGTCGCTGTTGGGATTGCCCCCTCGCTGACCAAGGCATAGCAACACGTGCCCATTCGGTCGCACTCCTGCGGCCCCACGCAGGCGCCTGCGGTGCAGGTCGCGTTGGCGTCGCACGCACTGGGTGAAGCCCATGTCCCATCGGTGGAGCACTGTTGCAGTCCTCCAGATACGCACTGAGCATCGCCGTAGTTGCATTCGCTCCCCGAAACGCAATGCCCTGCGACGCACGCTGACGGGCAGGGCGAACCATTCACGTAGATGCCGGAGTCATCGCAGGATTGCAGCGTGATCCCGCTGCACTTCGTGTCGCCCGATTCGCAATCGCGACACTTGGCGCTGCCGTTGGGTCGGCAGCCGAGCGAGCAAGCCGTCGTCAGCGACCACTGGCCCGAGGTGCTGCAGGTCTCCACCCCGCTCGCATCGCAACGCACCGCGACTGGAGCACAGACGCCGGTGCACGCTCCGCCAACGCACGCCTGGTTGGGACAGTCGGCGTTTTGGGAACACGAGCAAAGGCCGCTCTTGCAGGTGAGCGGAGCCGAGCACAGTGCTCCACAGGCGCCGCAGTTGGCCGAGTCGCTGCTGGTATCGATGCAGCTGCTGCCGCAGTGGACCTGTCCTCCCGGGCACATACAGACGCTGTTCCGACATCCCACGGTCATCACGCCAGTGTCAGTGGCAAAGTAGAAGCTCCCGGAGTTGACCAGGATCGCCTTGGGATTGGACTGCCCGGAAGCAATCGCCGTCGGGTTACCCCCCACGAGCGGCGCTTCCATAACGGCGCCGACATAGGGGTCGGTCCAATAGACGTTCGCTGAGTCCACGGCAATTCCGTTCGAAGGATAGTTCCGACTAGTGGAATACGAAATCCCACTCTCGGGATGCGCCAGCACCGTGGCCGTGCCGCTGGCGGTGGGTACCTGCATCAGCGCGCCGAGGCCGTCGTCCATCCAGTAAACGTTCTTGGCGTCGACCGCGATGCCCTCGGGCCCGCGGCCCGTCGCCAGCGTGGTGGGGGCGCCGCCGGCAAGGGGCACCTTCATCACCGTACCGAGTGCCGTGGTGCCCCAGTTCGTCCAGTAGACGTTGCCCGCGTCCAGGGCGATGGCCGCCGGCGTGTCTTGGTTCGAAGCGATGGGAGTCGACGGGCCTCCCGCGAGCGGCGCCTTCATGACCGCGCCGTCGCCCCAATTGTTTTTGAGGGTCCCCTTGTTCGTCCAGTACACGTTCGTGGCATCGACGGCGATGGCGTTCGGGTTTGCCTGTCCCGAGGCGAGCGCCGTCGGTGTGCCACCGCCGAGAGGGACGGTCATCACGGTGCCACCGTTCGAGTTCGTCCAGTACACGTTCGTGGCATCGACGGCGATGGCGCTAGGGGAGGACTGGCCCGAGGCAAGCGTCGTGGGCTTGCCACCGGCGAGCGGCACTTTCATCACCGTGCTGCCCGTGGGACTGGTCCAGTAGATGTTCGTGCCGTCGACAGCGATGCCGAGGGCAATGGTTTGCGCCACCCGTCCCGCAGGGCACACGTTCCCACACGCGCCGCAGTTGGCTGGATCGTTGCTCGTTCCGAGGAGCGAACAACTGGCGCCACCGTCGATTCCGACGCTGGCGCCGCCATCGTTCGATGTTGGTGCCCCGAAGGGTAGGTCGATCGTGAAGGCATCGGGCACAAAGAGCAAGGCATCGGGCGGGTGCGAAAGCAAAACGTCGGGTGGGGACGGAAACACAACGTCGGGTGGGGACGGAAACACAACGTCGGGTGGGGAGGGTAACAAGGCATCTGGCAACTCGCCAGGCACACAGCTTCCGTTGTTGCAGGTCTGTCCGATCACACCACGAGCGTCTGGGGGTTGAGCGTCCGTTGGGATGCTGGCGTTCCCGGTCAAATCGTTGGCGGCCCCGTCCTGAAGCTTCACCTTTCCAGCCGAGGATCTGCAGCCGACCTGCAGAAGAGCTACAGTCAGAGCAACGAAAGGAAGCGACGAACTCGAAAATGCGACGCTCTTGAGCATGTTGCTGGCCTCGCTTGGCCGGCGCGAGGTACAAGCCACCGGCGGTTTGGGTTGGCTAAGAAGCTACGATTTCTGAAACTGAATACGAAGGTTGTGTTTGGGAATCAGGTCGCCACTGGCAGGACGGTAGATTCTTCGTTCGTAGATTCTTCCTCCGTAGATTCTTCGTTTTTCGCGAAGAAGTTTCGCTTTCCACCCCCGCCGCGCCTGCCATCCTACGCCTCCAAAGACAAGCGATCAAATGAGGGTGTCCGTGTTCGGATTGCTCTCGCTGGCTCGCGGAAAATGTCCTCATGCGGGTCGACGGCCGCAGGTCCTCGCGGGGCCCGGGGCGGAGCTCCGCTTTGGTTGCGGCCAAAGGCCGCGGTAGGAATTTGAAGCGGCATTTTCGGATCGGTCTACCACGACGCAGAAGCGCCGATAATGCCCAATCTGTCAACTGCGTCGCACGAGCCACCCTATAACCCGGCGTCTGGTGCTCGAACATGCTCACGCCCGATCCGCCGATTCTCGATGACGAGCAGTGGCCGATCCCACACCTCACGATGGGCGTCGCTCTCCCCTGCCCTACATAGCCGCTTCCACTCACGCAGCTGCGGCGTCGCCAAACAGCGCAGCAGCGTCGTCGGCTCCGAGATGCCTGAGGTAGCGACCGAGCGCCCCTCGGAAGAACTCCGTCCGGCTCTTGATGCCACGAGAACGCCACGCCTCGTCCAGCTTGTCGACGACGGTGGTCTCCATCCGCATGGGCAGGACCTTGAACGTGACGCCCTCACGCCGGGCGTTCTTCCGAGGCCCAACCGGAATGCGCCCCTTCTTCGCCTCGCGGATCTTCCAGATCAGGTAGGACTTGTTGGTCGAGCCCGTGGGGCGACCGACAAGCTCAAGGTAGCGCGCCTGCAGTTCGGGCACGTCCAGCCTGGTCAGCCTTTCGCTGGCGGGACCGTCTTGCCGGCCGGCTCCCTTTGTTGCCGCCTTCGCGCCGGGGGTGCTGGCGTCGTTTGAGGCCGTGGCCTGCATCGCCTCGGTGATCCTGCGAATCAGGAACGTCTTATTCGGGCTGCGGGTCTTCTCGCCCGTCACCTCGGCGTACTTCGCCTGCAGCTCGTTGACCTTCATCTTGCCCAGTTTCGCGGTCTCCTTCTTCGTGCTCATGTGGTCTCCTCTCGTTGGTTGGGCCGGCGAGGAATTTCCCTGCCGGCGCGTCTGCATCAGTTCGCCTTCGTGAGCCCACGGAAGCAGGCCAGGTCGATCGCCCGTGGGTCGCTCGTCACGAAACTCCAGCGTTGGGCCTCCGCGATCCAGGGTTGCACCTCGACGCGGTCATCGGCAGTAACGCCGCCCGCGCCGGCGATCTCGTCGTCATCGCGCAGGCACGAACCGTCCCGGTCGGGGTCGTAGTCGGAAGCCGCCGCTCTCTTCATCACCGCCACGATGCGGACCTTGCAGCCGCGCAGGTAGGGGTGCTTCCGTGGTAGGTCGTCGTGCTGCCTAGAATCTTCGCCATCGCTATCTCCGGGTTTGCGACCGGGTTCGTTCCGATCGATGACCACATACAGCCGTGGGGTGGCGCAGACATCAAGTCGAATACGAGTGAATTCGACCGTGCAAATGCACATCACAAACCCCGGCTGACCGACTTGCCTCGTGGCCGAATCCGAGCGTCTATGTACCCATCATGAGCTTCTACGCCAGCAACATCTCCACGCCACACCGCACCCTGACCGAAAGCGAACAGCGCCGGCTGCTTTCAGTCACCAGCGAACGGCGCGACGGGTACCGCGACCACGTCCTCTACTCGATGGCCCTGGCCACGGGCCTACGTGAGCACGAGCTCGCCGGCCTCGAGGTGGGCGATGTCTTCGAACCGGACGGCAAGGCACGCAAACGAATCCTGCTCCGCGTGTTCAAGCGCAGCAGTGACTCCCCTGCCCAGCAAGACGTCATGGTCCCCGAGGCGCTACGGGCAAAGCTCGAGAAGTTCTGGGGGTGGAAGACCTGGGAGCGCGAAAGCCTCGCACCAAGCGCCCCGCTGTTCGCCAGCAACCGCGGTACACGCATGTCTACACGGCAGCTTCGCCACGGCTTCGCTGTCTGGCAGCGACGGGCGGGATTCGACCGCCATGTGAGCTTCCACGTTTTGCGCCACTCGGCCTGCTCGGCCGTCTACCACAAAACCAAGGACATCCGCCTCACCCAGCGGTTTGCCCGGCATAAGTCGATCTTGACCACAGCGGTCTACTCCCATCCCACCGACGAAGACTTGGTCCGCGCGGTTACCGGGCTGACCTGCTGAATCTAGGCGAGGACGTGCTGTCCAAGCACCCATTGTCCCCGCCAGGGCGCGATTCTGTGGCACTATGGCTTGGCTTCAGATGGCAGAAGGGCAGTCTTTCGCAATCGATCTCGAGCCGTTGGTTCGAGAAAACCGCCCGGCGCTCGTGCGCTACCTTGGGCGTCTCGTAGGCGAGGCGGACGCAGAAGACGTGGCCCAGATCGCCCTCGCGAAGGCCGCCGCCTCGGTGGACGGCTTTCGTGGAGAAGCCAGCCCTCGCAGCTGGTTCTTCCGGATAGCTACCAATGCCGCCCATGATTGGAACCGTAGCCGCCAAGGCGCGATGTCCGACCCACTGCCGGCGGAAGATGAAGAGACGCCCGAAGGCCTTTTTGAGTTAGCGCCCCAGGAGCGACAGCTCGTCCGGGAGCAGATGAGCCGATGTGTCGGCGAAATCCTGGGGCGATTGCCCGAGCCATACCAAACGGTGCTCGCCTTGAGCGACTGCGAAGAGCTCTCCGACCGGGAGATCGCCGAGGTGCTCGGCCTCACCGTGGGAGCCGCGAAGATCCGGCTGCATCGGGCGCGTGCCCGGCTCAAGGAAGAGCTTGAGCGAGAGTGCTCCTTCTATCGCGACACCGAGAACGTCTTGTGTTGTGACAGGAGGCAGCGGGACCCTGCCGAAGAGCGCGCGGGCAAGAAGAAATCTTCTGAGAACGCGTATCGTTTCGACCACGGGCTCCGTCATCAGGTCGAGGGCCGCGCAGATCGCGGCACCTCCGAAAACCTGAAACAGGAGCCAACCGTGACCGTCGAGACACTCCCCACCAAACAGAAACATCTCATCGGAGTTGGCGCAGCGATCGCCGCGGGCTGCGAGCCTTGTACGTCCTCGTTCGTGGCAGCCGCCCACGCTGCCGGAGCCTGCGATAGGGGCGTCAGATTGGCCATCGAAGCGGGCCTGAAAGCGCGAGAGGCGGCCGGCGAGTCGATAGCGATGTTCGCCGACAAAATGTTCGCCAAGCCCGAGATGGACGCTGCCTTTCGGGCCGAGAGGAGGCAGCTCGAAGCGTTAATCGGCGTGGCGGCAGCCGTGGCAAGTAATGCGGCGACGCTTCTCGAGGCGCAGGTGCGCGCCGCGCGGGGGCTGGGAGCGACCGATGAGCAGATCCGTTTCGCCGGCCAGATCGGCGTCACCGCCCGGCGAGGCGCCGAAAAAGAGGCTGACGCCGCTCTCGCGCGCACCCTCGGCGACGTCACCCACGAGAGCTGCCGACCGCCGAAGGATGTTGCCCAGCACTGCGGGGCCGCCGACGGTGGACAGGCTGCACTCTGCGGCTGTTCACAGACGACCCGAATGTGAGCCTAGATCTTCCAGTCGGAAAACGAAGACCATGAAACGGAACCGCAAGCTCCTACTGGACATTGCCGTTGTTGCTGTCTGCGGAGCCCTCGTCGCGACCTACGATTTCGTCGCCCGCATGCTGCGCATCCCTTTGTATTGTCCCTTTGCAGGGAATGGCTGCGACATCGTCCAGGACAGTCCCTATGCCGTCGTGCTCGGCGTCCCTCTTTCCTTCCTGGGGATCATCGGGTTCGCATCCTATGTGCTGTTCTCGTGCCTGGCCACACGCTCAGGCGCGAACCAGCGTCGGCACGTTGTGATCCTGGCGGTGTCGGGCTCCCTTCAGCTGACCGGCATGGCGTACTTCTCATATATCGAGCTGACCGTCATCCGCGCGGTCTGCTCAATCTGCGTGTTCTCCGCCGCGCTCCACCTTGCGATTGCCGTGCTGATCATCGGTGCAATCCGGAGAGGATCCGCCGAGTCGCGTGCGACATAGCCTCAGGAGTGCGCCACGGGACGAGAGTCGGTTGCCGCCCGGAGCCTGCTGGGGCACGTCGACGGCTGTCCCCGCACAGCTGCGTCCGTCAAGGCGCGCCGCGAATGGAAATCTTCTACCCGTTTACGAACTGGAGAGCTCCTTCGGGATAGCGCGTGCCTGATGCCGCGCCCCCCCCGGAAACTCGTCCCAAGGAAAGCGGCAATTCCGCACCGTGGCACAGATCGCTGAAATTCGGCCGAATTTCGCCAATCGGCCCTCTTGGAATTGCCGCTTTTGAGCAATTCCGGCAATCGACATTGTCCCAGCCCTGATAGCTCGGTTCACACGGGCCAATTCCTCGGGAATTCCGGCAATCCCAACGTCTCTCGCTAGATCCACCGGCTCGGATCGCTGATAGACCCGCGCCTCACAGGGACGCGATGCCGGATCAACGGCAACAACCCGTACCTGGCGGCGTCCCAGCAGTGATTGTGTCGGTCGATGATTTCGGGGAGCACGTCGCCGGTCAGCTTGTCGGTCTTGTAGCTGTAGAGCCGTGCCTCCTGGATCATGTTCTTGCAGCGAGGGTGGATGACGATCTTCTCGAACGACCGGAGGAGGGCAATGCCATCCTCGACCGACTTCGGCCACTTGGTGGCAGCCTCGATGCGAAAGCCTGCGCGCCCCACGTGATTGATGGTCTCGGGGCGCGCGCAATCGGCGCGGATCAGGTATCGCCGCGAGCCCTGCACCGTATCGAATAGCTTGGGTGTATCCACGATGTCGCAACCGACCTTGTAGGCCTCGTGCTCGACATAGAGCCGCTCGTTGTGAACCCACATCTTCAAGAGCACCGTCGGGTCGGTCGAGAACCCCCAGTCGGCGCCGAGGTACGGGCCGGCCCAATTCTCACCCGGGCGCGAGCTCGCGTACACCGGCTCGAAGTCGTCGATGACCCACCGGCCGTTGAAGATCTGAGCATCGCTACGACTCCAGCACCCGCCCTCCCACACATGCGCGTAAGCGTCGGGGTCGGTGCGACGAAGATGCTCGAGCTCGTCCTTCAGGACGTCGGGAAGATCTGGATTGTCTCGCCAGGAGACCATCACCGACTTGCACTTCGGCGGCGGGTTCACGATGAACCGCTGGTAGGTCGGGTCGCTCTCCTGGTCTGGATTGAAGGTGATCCAAATTTCCGAGCCGGACTTGCGGATGGTCGGGATCAGGTTCTCCCAGGAGTTGTCGCTGACGGCTTCGGCCTCCTCAACCCAGCAAACGTCGATTCCCTCGGAGGACTTGAGCGACTTGATGTTGTGCTTGAGGCCCGCAAAGATGAACTCGCTGCCAGTCTGCCTGCACGTGATCGATGTGTTGTGGACGTCGAAGGCCGGCGTGAGCCCCAGCCGATCTATCTGGGTTTCCAGCAAGTGATGGACGGAATCGGCGATCGAACGCTGGAATTCGCGAGCGCACAAAATACGCTGTGGGCGATTGGCTGCTCGCAGGATGAGCGCGTCTGCTACGGTCCAGCTCTTGGCAGATCCACGGCCACCGTACGCGACCTTGTAGCGCCACTCCTCGGTGTGGAAGAAGAGCAGCTTCTCGGGAACTGCGACGTCAACTCCCATCGCTGGCCCCTATCGCCTCGGCCGCCAGCCACCGTGGAACGACTCGTACCTGGGAGGTGGATGCCTCCTCCGGATCATTGGCTGAAGCCCGTACCTGACGGCATCCCAGCAGTGGTCGTGCCCCAGCTTGAGGTCCGGGAGGACGTCGCCCGTGAGCTTGTCCACCTTGTAGCGGTAGAGCCGCGCCTCTTCGGCGGTGTGCTTGCACCGCGGGTGGATCACGATCTTCTCGAAGCCACGGAGGAACGAAATTCCATCTTCGACTGAGTTGCTCCACTTGTCGGCGGCCTCGCAGCGAAACCCGGCGCCGCAGACGTGGTTGATTGTCTCCGGGCGCGAGTTGTCCGCTCGAATGCAATGGGAGCGGGCGCCGGGCACGCGGTCGAACAGCTTCGGCGTGTCCGCGATGTCACAACCAACCTTGTAGGCCTCGTGCTCGATATAGAGACGTGTATCGTGGACCCACATTCTCAGCAGCACCGTGGGGTCGGTCGAGAATCCCCAATCGGCGCCGTAGTAGGGGCCATTCCAGCCTTCAGGCCCAGGCTCGAAGTCATCGAGCACCCACTTGCCGTTGAAGACCTGAGCATCACTCCGGGTCCACGTGCTGCCTTCCCACACGTGCTGATAGGCATCCGGATCTGTCCGCCGCAGATGCTTGAGCTCGGCCTTGAGAACGTCGGGAAGACAAGGGTTATCCCGCCAGCTCACCTGTACGGACTTTGTGCGTGCCGGATCAAACTCTGGCTGGCCAGGAACGAAGCGTCGGTAGGTTGGATCGGCCTCCTGGTCTGGGTTGAACGTCACCCAAATCTCGCTGCCCGGTTTGCGAATGGTCGGGATGAGCACCGACCATGACGAGTCGCTGACTGCCTCGGCCTCCTCGACCCAGCACTTGTCCACGCCCTCCAGCGACTTCAGCGAGGAGATGTTGTGCCTCAGCCCGGCGAAGATGAACTCGCTGCCGGTTGGCTTGCACGTGATGGAGGTGTTGCGAACGTCGAACGCTGGCGCAAGGCCCAGCCGGTCGATCTGGGTCTCGAGCAGGTGGTGAACTGAGTCCGCGATGGAGCGCTGGAATTCGCGCGCGCAGAGAATGCGCTGCGAGCTCTCAACAGCGCAAAGGATGAGCGTGTCGGCGATCGTCCAGCTCTTGGCAGACCCACGACCGCCATAGGCAACCTTGTAGCGCCACGCTTCGTCTCGGAAGAAGAGCAGCTTCTCCGGGATGGCGATCTCAACTTCCATTGCCCTCCGCGGGCATCGGCTTTACTACGAAGCAACTTCGGTCGTCGTCTTCGTCGACCACGGAATCCACGAGTCGTGGGTTCGGACCACGGCCGTTGTCGGGCAAGTAGACGATCACCTTCCTCTGCGGGCTCGTGCTCGAGTGATCGACCTGCAGCGCCTGTGAAGGAAGACCGAGGTCGTAGGCCAGAATCACTCGAACGGCCGCAATCTGGTCCCGCCGGCGCTGGTCAACTGCTGTGGCGTACAACGCGAGCAGGACATTCTCTCGGCGCGTGCGTGGACTCGATGGGTCGGCCTTCGCGCTCAGGTATTCGCGAAATTGCTCAAGTCGCGCTTTTCCAGTCACCCTCGATTGCTCCCTTCATCGCCGGGCGGCGTCTCGATGGGCGTGGTTTCGTCGGCTCCGTCGTCCTTCGGTTTCACCGCGTAGACCCGGATCACGGCGGGAGGCATGCTGCCGTCGGTGTTCGAGTGGTCCACCTGCAGTGCCTGGGCGGGCAGGCCCAAGTCATACGCGAGCAGCACACGCGCAGCTGCAACGTGGTCGCGACGACGGCGATCGATGCTCGTCGTGTAGAGTGCGAGCAGAATGTTTTGCCGTCGAGTGTGGGGACTCGAGGGCTCGGCCTTCCCGCTCAGATACTTCCTCAGCTCGTCGATATTGAACTTGCCGTTGCGCCCCGACGGGTTCCTCACCTCGCCTTTCTGGATTGGCCGCAAGCCAGCGTAGCGAGGGACCAGCGCCTTCGACTCCTCATCAGCCATTGGTGCCCTCGACCTTCACCGCCTTCTTGCCGACGAACTGCTCCCACCTGGCCACGGCGATGTCCACGTACTGGGGCTCGATCTCGATCGCGAACACCCGCCGCCCCAACATCTCGCCGGCGATGATGGTCGTGCCGGAGCCGGAGAATGGCTCGTAGATGGCGTCCCCTCGCCTGCTGTTGTTGCGCATGGGCCGCGCCATGCACTCGACAGGCTTCTGCGTTCCGTGGCCGAAGCCATCGTCCTCGCGGGCCGGGATGTCCCACCGGGTGGACTGCGAACGATCGCCGTTCCAGTGACCGGTGCTGCCTTCGCGTACGCAGTACCAGGCAGGCTCGTGGTGCCAGTGGTAGTCGCCCCTCGAAAGCGCAAACCTGTCCTTGACCCAGATGATCTGGCTGCGCATCTGGAAGCCCACGCTCTCCAGCGACGCCTGCACCTCGGCGGCGTGCAACCCCGCGTGCCAGACGTAGGCCACATCCCCCAGGAACAGCGACCAGGCTTCACGCCAGTCGGCGCGGTCGTCGTTGACCACCTTGCCGAGCTTCTTTTCATTGACGGTGAAACCCGCTCTCTCGCGCCACGAAGGGTCGTACCGAACGCCGTACGGCGGGTCGGTGACCATCAGGTGCGGATTCTCAGTGCCCAGCAGCCGCGCCACGTCCGCAGCCTTCGTCGCGTCCCCGCAGAGCAACCTGTGGTCGCCCAAGATCCACAGGTCGCCCAGCCGCGAAATCGGCTCGGCTGGCGCCTCGGGCACGTCGTCGGGGTCGCACTGCCCTTCTTTGCCCTCCTCAACCGGCCCCAGCTCCGCTTCAAGCTGCGCCACCAGTCTGTCGAGTCCCAGAGCACCGAAGTTGGCGTCGTTCTCAAGGGCGCGAAGTTGGTCGATGGCGGTCTCGCTGAACTCGCCCTGCAAGTGGGGAGAGTTAGCGGCGAGGTTGGCCATCCGCTGCTTGACCGGGTCCCAGCGCACGAAGCGCACCGGGAAACGCTCGCCGGTCTTGGGATGCACGATGTGGCCCCAGTCGCCCTCGCGCACCAGCTCAGTGGCGCCGGCCGCCTTCAGCCCGTCTAGTCGCTGGTGCCCTGATACCAGCTCGCCGGTCTCGTCGTTGAAGACGATGTCCAAGGCGCCGAAGGTCTCCAGCGACACCGCCAGCCCCGCCCTCGCCTCGTCGGACATGGTCCGCGGGTTTGCCGGGTCGGGCGCCAGTATGGCGATCGGCAGCTTGACGCGCTTTTCCTGGACTTTGCCTACGGAGGTTTCGAGGGGGTCCGGATCATGGGTCTGTCCTGCAAGCATCTGTCGTCTCCTCAGGGCGCGATGGCGCCGTCACGGAGGAAACGCGGGCCCGGTCAACGAACTGGGACAGGCCTCGTGACGATTTCGGCGGAGACCGCCGCTGCGAGCATGAGCAAACAGAATGCCGCCGAGAGGACCACGGCCAACCAGCACCAGCCCTTGTCGCCGTTAGTTGCCATAGAGGCACCTCCTGCAGTAGCGCCCGACGTCGGTCACCACGGTGATCCGGACGACCCGACCACAGTCGTCACACCGGTTGCCTTCTCCCCCGCCCTGACCTTCAAGACTTCTGGCAGTTCTGTCAGTGGCCTCTTCCCTATATTCCTCTCCACGCTGGCCAGGACGGCCTCGGCTTCTGTCGGTTCTGTCAGTTGCTTGGGATAAGAAATCCCGTGATGGAGGGGATGAACTGGACAGAAAAGAAGTAAGATATTTCATTACATACTCTTTATCTGGGCCGCGGGAGAGGCTCCCTCTGTTTGGATATTCTTTGGTTCAGGCACTGACAGAACTGACAAAAGGGGTGTCCCCTCCCCGAGCAGACTGGGATGCATCACGTATTCGGCGCGCGGGCGCCCGGAGGTTTCCACGACCCTGTCGATCAGCCACCCGTAGTCGACAAGCATGTTCAGCGCCTCCGACACGACGTCCCGATCGGACAGACCGGTCCATGCAGCTCGATACACGTCGCGCGCCGTGAACGGAGAGCCGAGCTTGCCTGCCTTGAGCTTCGCCAACAGCGACTTGGCGGCCCGCATCTTCTCCGCGGTCACGCACGAATAGACGCGCCTGGCATGCGTCTCAAGGAAATCGCACCACGCTGCCGCACGCTGGGCACATGGCAAGGCAATTGCGCCCGAGCCGCCATCCACGAGATGGAAGATGAGCGACAGGGCGGGCATCAGCTTGCTGTACTTGACCAAGTGAGCCTCCACCGCCGGGTGCTCCTCGCCCTTGCGCAGGCGCCCCATCAGGTCGGCACGCCAACCGTCGAATAGCTCCTGCGCGTCTGGGGTAAACCTGAGATACGGCAGCTCGCCCTCCTCTTCGGTGGCCCCGACCATGGACGGTGTCAGCTGGGCCAGGTGCTGGAACACCTCGAATGCCCGGTTTCGAGCAGGGCTGTCCGGCCAACGGTCTACATTTCGCCATTCCCGGGGTGGGTCCGGGTAGACCATCACCTGGAACCGTTGCATCAGCCCGTCGTCTCCGACTCCTCCGCGGACCGCGGCGCTCAAATACTGCGCCAGCACGCCCGGCTGGATGCCGCCGAAGAGGGATATGCAGACGGCGGGGATGTGTCGGGTTCCCCGTCCGATCCGGTCCTGCGTGTAGCCGTGGGTTCCATCCCAGCCCTCGAGCAGGAATGCTCGGTCGTTCTCATGCCCATCTCGGTCCAGCGTGGCCAACTGGCCGGCCAGCTCGTCTCGATTGAGCAGAACCCCGTTAGGATTCTCGATCAGCAGCTCGCCCAGCTTCTCAATCGTGACGTCGTTGACCATGTAGCGGCGTTCTGTCGGCTTCTCCGGGTCAGCCGCCGCGTTGTACTCCTCGATCAACCCCTCGGTGTCGGCCCCCTTGTCGGCGGACTTCCTCATCCTTCCCTTGACGCTGCTCCGCCGGGCGTCTGCGAGCGCGCACTCGGCTTCGTAGTTTCCAAGCCGCGACTCGTAGTCTCTGGCCGCTTCGGCCATCAAGCGACGCAGAGGGCGTTGGGCTTCGGCGATCGCGGGAGACTTCATCGCGGCAGGCGGCCCGATGATTGCCCCCCAAGGATTGGGCACCACGGTCCAGTCGTCGCAACTCTTCGGCCGTATCGCGCAACGACGTCCCACGAGTGACCCCGCACTTACAATCACGGCAGCCGCCAAGTAGTCGCCAGGGCACTGCAGACGTTCGGCTGTGTCAACCAACCACGGACGCAGCCGGTCCGGCAGCAAACGCTCGTCGAATGCCGGCACGGGCGGCAAGCCATCCGGCAACGGCTCAGGAACCGGCCACGATTCGGTCGACGCGTTCAAGCCCGGGGAGGCCACAGTCACTTCGTGCTTTGCCGTGCGTGGCTTGAGGCTCCCCGCCCGCCACGCGGACTCGACCGTCCGCCGCGCCTCAGCCTCCGGCAAGCCAATCTCCACTGCCGCACGAACAAGATCTTCTCGAACATCACCAATCTCGCCTCCGGAGTGGAGTTGGGACAAGGAAAAGGCGGCCTGGTTCAGCGTGTTGTTGCGTTCGCCCTCGACCGCGGAGCGCAGCTTACCCAGCTCCGACTCGATTGCGACCCGTCCGTAGGGGCTGTCCAAATCGAACCGGGCGACAGGCGGCTTCACCAACGAGATCTCCACGGTCTCTGCCGCCTTCCGCAGCCGTCTGGCCCAGGTGTCGGGCAACTCGGCGGGCTCCACTTCAAGCGGCGATCTGATCCACCTGTACACTCCACCCGACGGGTGGACCGATGGCTCGACCAGGATGTAGCCCTCATGCTTGACATCGACACCTGGGCCGAGGCCGCCGACCAGCGGCCCTTGAGGTGCCCGAAAAATGAGATGCCTGCCACCGTCGGGGCCCCCCGTGGCCGATTCGACCGTCTCGGGTAGCCCACCCAGCTCCTCGAAGAGCCGAGCCATCGTCGCTTCCCCTCCGTGTCGAGGATCCACGTCGATCGCGACCACGCCCGAAGCGCTGCAGGACAGCGCGACGTTGGCGTTCTCCTCCGACGTCCACCACTCGCAGAGCTGCGTCTCGTCCACCGTCGCGTCGTGGAAACCGTGTCCACCGGCAATCGGGACCTTGCTGCCGCCAGCACATGGAAAGACTCGATAGCCCTTCGCAGCAAGCGCAAGTGCAGACTCAAGCAGGGGATTGCCCATGTTCATCGCCTCCTTCTGTCGTTCGCGCTGCAGGGTTCAGGGCCGCTCCACCCTTGAAAAGACGTTGTCCGTAGGCCTTCAACACGGGTCTTCCCCGCGCTCTCGCCAATAGACGACGAAGAGCTGGGTGCCGTCCGCGGCCTCACCCGCCTCTTCGATGTGGAAGTCCCTGCCCGGCTCGATCACGCGTTCGAGCTCCCACCGCCGATACAACCCCGGCAGCCGGAGGTAGGTCTCGCTGCTGCCCATAGTGGATGGATTGCTGCTCATGCTCAGTCCTTTGCATCTGCCAGTCGCAGCAGAGCGACAAGCGCCGGGTGAAGTGCCCGGTTGTCAATCGCACTGCCCAAGCGTGCGTGGGCTCGGCCCCAGGCGCGTGCAAGTGCGATGGCGATCTGTCGAACCAGCTCGTCATCCACACGGCTGTCGCGGAGAAGACACCCCAGAGCCCAGACCACCTCGCTGAACAGCGCACTGCTCGACGGGGCTTCTTGATTGCTGATCATGCGAAGTAAACGCGGTTTCGCTGGGCAGACTGGGACAGTGCCCTCGATGCCTTCTCCAGCTGTTCGCGAATACGCACGACCGCACGCTGGTATCGTTTCCGGGCGGCTTCGTGCCCGATCCCGAGGTAGTCCGCCATCTCGTGCAGGTCGAAGCCGAACAGGGCGACGCCAACGACAAGCTCCGCGTCCGTTCCACAGACTTGGGAGAGCCAATCCCGAACGGCGACAACGTCCCCAGTATCGACAGGGAGCGCTCGTTCTGCCACCGACGGAAGCAACAGGAGGCAAGGCTCCGTGCTGCAAACGACCGGGTCTTCGACGTCGACAGCTTGGGCGTTGTCGCTCCACCGCCGCTTCAGCCGCTCGCGGACATCCCGCTCGACGTTGCGAACTAAGGTCGCCGCCACCCGATTCACACCCGCCAAGTCGATGCGAGCGACCGTGTCTGAGAACACGAAGCTGATCTCCGTGACTAACTCGTCGACCATCCCGGCGAAGTCTCCTTGCCGGTGCCGAAACACGGCGTCCAGCCCGGGCCACAGGCCAAGCCACAGAATGGCCGTCGCGAGCTCGACCTGGACGCCCTTCGCCTGTACCAGATGAACGAGGTTGCGATAGATGCGGTCCTTGCGATCGAGCACCCGACTTAGGTTCTCTGCCTCGTCGACGTCGGTAGTCAGGAACGCTACCAGCGCATCCGAGCCCGAAAACGCCGATAGGTTGGCGTGGTTTCCCCTGATATGGTGAAATTGGACATCAGCTTTCAACGTGGACAAGAATCGGACGAAGGACTGCCTGAGGCCCTCCCAACGTGCGCGCATTGGCGCCCGCCTTTCGGCCGGGCGTCACGCGCCTCCTGGTGGCCACTCTCAGGGCGTCAGGCGCCTCTGGGTTTGTGGTCTAGATCAAGCGCTTCACAGTGCCCCGGCCGCCTCCTTGGGAATCGGGCGGGGGATCTGAGAGTCGCTCAGCTCATTCAAGGTCCGGCAACCGCGACACACGCTAGTTGCAGGGAACCCGACCAGGTACTCGTGGCCGCGGGCGAACCGCAGGTGCAGTCGTCCGTCATGAAGAATGCCCAGGAGCTTCTTGCACCGGGCGCAGCGCCATTCTCTTTCCATCTTCAGCCTCCTTGAGCCGTTGCCGACTCGCGAAGCTCAATTTGGACGATGGCTCTGTACGCCAAGCGGATGCGGTCTGTATGCGGTCTGTATCGATGAGGAAACCGTCGCGGACGGTTACGGCCGCGGCGCAAAGATAAGCGCGAAGGTCACGTTCGCGTCGGGATCGAAGCGATAGGTCGCTTGATTGTCGGCGATGTCCGTCTTGAACAACGACCACCTGTTGCCCGAACCAAGATCGACGGCTTGGCGGGCCCGCTGGAAAATCTGCTTTCCCGATACACCGTCCTCCGACGGCCCGTCGGTGGCGGGATCGAAGTTGGACCGGTGGTCTGCCGCGGCGCGAATCATCCTGAAGTGAGAGGCCTTCACGCGGGTCTGTTGCTTGCGGTCCCTGCCGCGTCCCTTGGTGACCGACATCGTCATCTCGTTGGCAAAGATGTCGTATTGGCCGGCGATCGCGACCAAGCGATCGTACGCGGCTTGCTCAAGGTCGTGCCACTGGGCGCTGCCGCCGCCGGAGCGAATCAGTGCGCGAGCGACGATCGACGGCGCGGTCGCTAGCGGCCCGGGGCCGTGCCGACCGATAGCGTCGAAGAGTTTCAGCGGATCGACCAACGCCGTCAGGCCACCGTCGGCGCCAAGGTCGATGGCGTCGACGAGTGCCACCACAGCCGCTCCGACGGTCGCCATGCTGCGCTTGGTCTCCTCGCTGATGAACCTCTCGGTAGGCACGAGCACGGCGAAGGTCCGCCCCTCGGCCTGCGCCCTCAAGGCATCCAGGCATTCAGTGTAGTCGCGCTCGTTGCAGCGAACGGCCAAGTAGATCGTATGTCTGATGCCGGCATCGGGGACGAACGAGCCGACGCGGAGGACATGTCGGTGCCCGGGAAGAGATTCGACGGCGGCACAGATCTGCAGCGCCCTGGCAAGAACCGCGCAGAGGTCCTCGGGCACAACGGCAAGGAAGTCGAGGTCAGCTCTCCCAAGAAGCAGGTTGGAGCACTCGGGTGGCGTATTGCCACAGATGGCCTCGTACCGACCTTCCTGAAGCTCGACGACTTGTCTGGGGCAGCCTTCACCGCCGGGTTTCGGACACGGGTACCTATCTGCGACGCGTTGATACTTCAGAACGCCAGCGGCCTCCAAGGGGCCCACCACTTCGTTGCCAAGCAGTTCGCCGAGTCGCCGTCGAGGCCCACCGAGGGGGAAGTTCGTCTCCAGCTCAGCCCAGAAGGCAGCAAGCCTTGAAGCCATCCGCTACCCAACCTTGAGAAAGCCGTTCGTCCTCATGAATGCCTCGGTGACGACGCCATCGCGGTCACGATCGTACACTGCCACCCGCGGTGGACGCAGCTCAAGTTTACGGCCGCGCCCCCCCGCCTTGTACTTGACCACCATTCCGGCGCGAACAATTGTCCCCTGCTGAAAGTTGGGTTGGCCGTATCGGGCTGCAGCTTCAATGAGATCATGGGCCTTCGAGACTTGTGCGAAGCCCTCGTCGTTGTCGACGGCAATGGAAATCTCGGTTAGCCGAACCGATTCAATACCAGGAACCACCGCCAGCGCCGCCTTACCATTGCGCAGCGGGTCCAGGGTATAGATTTCTCCGCCTGGAAAGTATTCCGGGTCGCCGAAGAGAACCTTGCCAAACGTCCTCCGGTAGAGATCCCGCTCACCGACCGACTGTGCGTTCACTTTCAGCACGCCGCTACCGGTGTCGTAAATCACCGAGTCGTGTTTCTGCGGCCGCAACCCAGTTCTTCCACGTTCAAGCATTCTGTTGAGACAAGGTTCCACCCGGAACGGTCTTCCGTGTGTGATCTGGAACATGACCTCCTGCCCCTTCTGGTACACATAAATTTCGCATGCTCGACTGCGGTCCTTGGCCTCGAACCAAGGGGCCATCTCGCTCTCCATCACCGTCGTCTTTTCCTTGGCGAGCTCCAAGGTCAGGTTCTCCCTCTGACGAGCCTGATACTCTTCGTAGTTCCTCACCTTTCGGCACTGCATCTTGTCGTGGCATATGGTGAGTATCCGAGGATGGGCAAGGTGAACCGCGATTGCGAACTCACCGGCTGTTAGATCCTGACCAACGATCCCATCCAGGCTGAGGCTCTGTTTTTCGGCCTCCTCCAGAATCAGGTCACGCCCGTCGTCTTCTGCCAGATCATCCAGAACATAAAGGTCATTCAGCAGCTTCGGTGGGAAGTCCCCATCAGAGGTCGTAAACGCATCGAGCAGCATTTTGTCGAAGGCGTTGTCATTTCCGAGGTGGCCGACATCTAGCCCCAGAGCAGCGAAATAGGCCGTGTAGGGAAAGAGAAGCTTCGACATGAAACGTGGCTTGTCGATTCTCTGGATGAAATCCATATCACTGAAGTTCTTTAGCGCGCTTCTTCTCATGTGGAATGCCTCGACTAGCTGGCCAGTGCCTCTGCACAGCAACACTCGGGTCAGAGCTTCCCTCACGCTGGTGGCCGGCCGGATTGTCGACAACACAGCCCCGGAAGCCTCAGTAGGTCTGCAGGTGATGTCTTTTCTAGACTACAGTGTCCCTTTTGACCGCTGCGAGCGCCACAGTCAACAGGAAATGACAAAATGGCACACAAAGAAGGTGTCCCATTTCGCCTAATCCGACCGCGTTTCCCGCTTAGATGCTAACAACGACAATTGGGGCAGGCCAGCTAGACCATCAACAACAGGCCGTCACATCGACCAGGACTGCTTCGGAGGCCGCCAAATCGGGATACAAAGAGCAGGTTATCGATGTCCTGGCCACCGCCATCGTTGATCTCCTGCTCAAAGAACGATCGCGTGTCCGAGGTAAACATGAAGCCACAACCTGTTGAATTGAGAGCGATTCATGACTTGCCTTCATCGAGAGTCGACGCGTTCATAGACACCGGCGACGGCAGAAATCGCGGTCGCGACGGAGACATCGACATGCACACCAAAGCGCAGCTGAGGCAGGACCGCGCCGCCATGGCCACGGTCTCCCAGCAACTGGCCTCACTCGAAAGCATGACGGTGGGCGAGCTAGCCGAGAAGTTCCGCGAGGTCTTTGGCTTCCCGACCAAAACCCGCAACAAGCCCTACTTGCGCAAGCGGGTTGCCTGGCAAATCCAAGCGCTGGCCGAAGGCGGACTATCGCCCCGCGCGCTGGCCAAGATCGAGGAGTTGGCGCCGCTGGCACCAGTTCGCTGGCGGCCCGACATGACGGCATTCACCGGTGCAGGCCCCCTGCCCCGAACCCGCGACCCACGCCTGCCCATGCCGGGTACGGTCCTCGTCCGCACCCACAAGGGCGTCGAGCATCAGGTGTCGATCCTCGCCGACGGCTTCGAATACCAAGGCCAGCGACACGCCAGCCTGTCTCAAATCGCCCGGCTGATCACCGGCACCCCATGGAACGGCTTCCTCTTCTTCGGCCTCCAACGCCGCACTCGAGCCTGCCAACCCGAGGAGGCACGTGGATGAGCAAACGCCGACAATCCACGACTACGCCGTCCGCGCTCACGGAGACCAAGCGGTGCGCCATCTACACCCGCAAGTCGACCACCGCCGGCCTGGAGCAGGATTTCAACTCCCTGGATGCCCAGCGCGAGGCCTGCGAGCAGTACATCCGAAGCCAGGCATCCCTCGGGTGGCAGATAATCCCGGAGGCATACGACGACGGCGGGTTCAGCGGCGCCAACGTGCAGCGGCCAGCATTCCAACGCCTGATGCAGGACGTGGAGGCCGGCAAGATCGACATCGTTGTCGTCTACAAGGTCGACAGGCTGAGCCGCTCCCTGCTGGACTTCGCCAAGCTGATGGATCGTTTCAACCGCATGAACGTCGCATTCGTCAGCGTGACCCAGAATTTCTCGACGGCCGATGCCATGGGCAGGCTCACCTTGAACGTGCTGATGAGCTTCGCCGAGTTCGAGCGTGAGATGATCGCCGAACGCACGCGTGACAAGATGGCCGCCGCCCGCCGAAAGGGAAAGTGGACCGGCGGGCCCCCACCCCTCGGGTACAACGTCGTCGACCGCAAGCTGGTCGTCAACGAAGCCGAGGCCGCCCTCGTGCGCCGGCTCTTCGACCTGTACTTGGACCTGCGCTCGGCAGTCTCTGTCGCCCGAACGCTCAATGCCGAATGCCGCACCACCAAGCATCGGGTGTCGGCCAACGGGACCAGCCGCGGTGCCCGCAAATGGGACAAGCAGTCCGTTCTGCACGTCCTCCGCAATCCCATCCCGGCCGGCCTCGTGCCCTGCCATGACGAGGTCCACGAAGGTCAGCACCAGGCCATCATCGATCAGGTCACCTACCGCCGGGTCCAGAGCCTGCTGGATGAGCGCCGTGGGCAGAGCACGCGCCACGGCCGCAATCCCGACTACGTCCTGACCGGCATCATCCACTGCGCCCTCTGCGGCTCAGCATATGCGCCCGGGTCAACGCGCAAGGGCAACCGCGAGTATCGCTACTATCGCTGCTCCAAACGCGACAAGGGAGGCATCGCCGCCTGCCCAGCCGGTCCCCTACCCGCTCAGGCAATTGAGGGCTTTGTCGTGGAGCGCGTCCGCGATGCCTTGGCCGACGGCAAGCTGGCAGCCGACGTCACCCGGACCGTGAAGGAACGCCTGGCCGGCGAACGCACCGCCCTCCTGGCCGAACGCCGCGACCTGCCTTCCAAGATCGCCGCCCTTTCCAGCGAGGGCAAGCGCCTGGTCGATTCAGTCAGTAACGTCAATGGCGCCGGCCAGCGGCTACTCGACGCCAAGCTTCAGGAGGTCGGAGACCAACTCGGGCGGCTCGAAGCACGCCTCCGCGAGGTCGAGCACCGCCTCTCGCTCCTGGACGCCTGCGAGGTCGAAGCCGGATGGGTCGAGCGGTGCCTCGCCAGTTTCGAAAAGGTCTGGGACACCCTCAGCGCCCAGAACCGAGGACGGTTGGTCCGCGCCGTCATCGAGCGGGTCGAAGTCGACGAGCCCAAGGGCGACGTGCGAGCCTTCATCGCCGACCTGGGGTCCATGCCCGAGATGACGACCGTCGCCAAGGCCAGCGCATGAGCGCTCCAGCTCTGCTCCCCAGCGCTGGCACGGTGGTCACCGGCAGGCTCCACGGCGTACGCAAGGGCCACACGAAGAGGTTTGTCGATGCACCACCGACGGCGCCCGAGCCGGTTCGCCGCCCCGCACGCGTAGCCATCATGTTGGCGCTGGCACACAAGATTCAGCAGGCGATCGATCGTGGTGTCGTCCGTGACCGGGCAGAGGTGGCGCGGAGGCTCGGGCTCACGCGGGCGAGAGTGACACAGCTGCTCGCCCTGCCCCTGCTCGCGCCGGACATTCAAGAGACAATCCTGTTTGCCGAGGCGACTGACGGGAAAGAGCCGATGGCAGAGCGGCAGCTGCGATGCATCACCAAGACCGCAGATTGGACCGCGCAGCGGGTGCCAGCCCGCCCGGGCCACTGATCTCCGAACTCGGTCTGGAGCATCCTGCCGCCAACATTCAAGTTACGGTGCGAGTTGCCTTGGTTCGACGAAACCGATCACCTGCCAGTCGCCTATTCACCCGTCGCATCAACCTGCGTGGCCTATGGTTGATCCGGTCACGAAAGCGAATCTCGGACCAACACACCATCAGCAGTCTTACGTGGCCTCCCCGAAGCATCACACCTCCCCCTACATCTTGTAGACTGGCCCTTGTTTCGCCATGCCCCAGCTTCATCTATAGTCGTCACGTGCTCCGAAGCCGTCTCTCCAGCCTCCTTAACCCGCTTCTTATCGCACCTTGGAGTGCCTAGTGACATCCTCCTTCGGTATTTCTCTCAAAATTCTCGTTTTTGGCCCCAATCCCTCTGCCACAGCCAGTTCCGGCTATCTCGGCGATCTCTTGCGCAAGCGAAACGAGATCCGGGACGCCCTCCAGTCTGATGGCCACACCGCCGTATTTCCTGAGGACCTTGGTTCCATTCCCGATCCTGCGTTGAACGGCAACGCATGGCTCTGGGAGCGGCAGCTCGTTCTCGACTACGACATGGTTGTAAACCTTGTTGCGAGTCCAGGAACGATAGCCGAGTTGCCCCTCTTTGAACACACGCCAATCACGGCAAAAGCCGCGTTCTTCTTCGATGAGGCCCAGCAAGGTGGGTTGACTTTCCAGTACGCTCAGACCCTTGAAGCACGTGGCGCTACTCTCCACACGTACAAGTATCCCGACGACCTCACCATGTGTTGCTTGCTCAAGCACATTCGCCAGATGGTATGGAAAATCCGCGTAGCGAAGTTCCTTGTGCCCTAGGACCGAACATGAGCACTGACGTACTACAAAACACCAATCGGCTCCTCTCTGATGCCCAACCCATTCTCGACCTGCTTGAAGCGGTAGACCTGCCGACTCTCCGAGATACCACCGATGTTGACTGGCCCAACAGCCGTCTTATCCGCTGCCATCCCCAACTACTCCAAATACTGCTAAGTAAGGAACTCGTTCATCCATCTCCACAGGATGCTCTGGTTTTCGAAGGCCGCGGTCGGGCCTTCCTAGGAAAACTCCTACTGGACATTGAGGGGCAGCTCGACCGCACTGCGATGGTCGCTGACCGATACACCATCTCCAACCGCCTCGCATCGGGAAAGAACTCGATCGCCTATCGTGCTCACGACACAAAACTCGGTCGAGAAACAGTCCTGAAGTTCTTCCGTCCAGGCAGAGGCGAGGGCATAATAGCCGCCATTCCCCAACTTGGTCCTATTCACGGAGATCAGGTCCTCGTAACCCCCCTGGACATCCTGCTTCATCCCATACACGACTATCACGGGCACCCCGTTCCTCTCAACGTACTTCTCTTCCCATACGTCGCTGGCGTCACGCTCCGCCAGTACCTTCAAGACCAGCGCAACTGCAGCCCGCTTGTCATTCTCGCCTTCATTGAACAGACATGCACTGCGATGCGCCTTCTCCACTCAGCGGGTCTGACCCACGGTGACCTCCACCCCAACAACGTGCTCGTCACAACCGATACAGATGGAAGAGCTGCCTTCCGAATAATCGATATCTCCCACGGCGCCGATATCCCTAGCGACTATGAATGTCCGGCAAGCGACCTTGAAGGTTTCCGCCACATTCTGGGCCTCGCCCTTGAAGACATTCAAAGACACCTTCCTCACATTTCGCTGCGACGCCACCTCGGAGCCAGATTGTTTATACTGGTCGAGCACATTCTAACCACGCCTCATCTCACTTTTGATCAAATCCATCACGAAATTCAGAAGGCCGACCGCTTTGCCGACTTCACCCGGCGACGCCAGGCGTTTGTCGACTCAAAATTCCGCGCGCCAAACAACTTTGGGCTACTCCGCTTTGAAGAACTCCGTGACCCAGACATTGCCCTACGCTTGTTTTGCCCCTACCCCACCCTCTTTCAGAGACTGTCCGAGTTTGGCAGCACTGCCCTATTCGGCCACCGAGGGACAGGCAAGTCGACCTATCTCGCGGCAATGAACTTTTTCCCCGAGGCCACCGCAAATGTTCCTGAAGCAAATCCTCGGGACAGCTTCGGAATCCTCTTCTCCTGCCGCCAGGGCGAGTTCCGCAAATTCAGCGCGAAAGCACTGGAAGACCCGGCCGCCGTCAAGCTGATGAAAGACATTCTCATTGCCAAGATCATCCGGAAGACTCTTTCGTCTATATCAGCCGGTGTCGCTCGGAGGAGGCTCGCAGAGCCTCGGACAATAGCACCGATCGCTGAAGTGTTGCGACCACGGGTTCAGCGCGGTCAAGGCATTATGCTCTCTCATCAACTCTCCGAACTCGATTCGCTGACTGCGCTCATGATGCACGCTGAGGCTACCGCGATCGATGCCTTCTTTGGCGAGGAGATTCCGTATCTCGAGAGCGAGGTCCTTGACGAACAGACACTTCTCGCATTCTTCGAAGCTATTCGCGCCTCTTGTAATGACCTCAGTCAAAGTCGCTTTGCGGTTCTGTTCGATGATGCTGGAAGGCCCAATGTCCCACCAATTGCGCAAGCCGCCATCTGCGATCTCATGGCAAGCACGAACACGATCTACTGTGTAAAGATTTCTGCAGAAAAGCGAACGTTCGAATTCCTAACATCATACGGCAAGGCGATAGAGAGAGTACACGACGTTCGGGTCTATACGATTTCCGACTATTTCAACCTCGGTGGAGGCTTCGCCACCGAAGCCAAGGGTGTCGAAGACTACTTTCGCTCCTTGGTGAATCGACGACTGGAGGTGTGCGGCTTCAAGACAAACGACATAATTGCGTATCTTGGTGAGCCGCGCATGAAGCCGGCCGAAATAGTGCGCCGACTGGCCAATCACGGGCTCGGAGATCCAGAGTATTCTGGATGGCACGTTGTCTGGAAGATCGCCGACCGCACGATGCGACACCTACTCGAGATGATAAACGCGATCTTCGAGGAATCCCGCACACTACCCACAACAGAGCCTGCCCTTATCCCGCGGGGACTTCAATCACGGCAGATACTCCGCTTTTCGAAGGAGAAGTTGCGCAGCCTCATGTTCATTCCCGGCACGATTAGCATTCGCGGTCGCCCCCGTCCGCTCGGCAAGACACTCTATCACTTCGCGGCCAGCTATGGCAAAGTCGCAAGTGAATACCTAAGGAAGTCCGGTCCACGACCGCGCAACGACGCACGAGGCTCCAAATTGGACGAACGTCTGGCTATTGAGATAGACGATACGCTCGCCTTGGGCCCGGACGGACAGCGAATGCTGGACTGTCTGATCCGATTCGCGATCCTGGATGACGAAAAATTTGTGACCGCTCGAGATGATAGGACACGAAAACCGATCTATGCATTTAACAAGGTCTACTGTCCCGGACTTCGCATGAGCTTCCGCCGTCACACTCATTGGCGACTTTCGTCCCAACGCTTTGAGAGGTTCCTGCTGGATCCGACGGAATTCCTCCGACACGACGACGCGATCGACAAGGCCTTCCGAGCCGATCAGACGGAGTTTGACTTCTGATGGCCAACCGATATGCCAAGTCTGCCCTTGAGTTGCCTGGAGCACAGATGGACGAGCTCCTCCGGGAGGCTGATGCGTTCATATGCGCGGCCGGTTTCGAGGAGAGAGCTCGACGGGTTCCATTACTCGCGTCTGTTAGGCAGAATCCGGTGGTAATTGCGTTCAAGAATGGCCCGAGGGAAAATGACGCATCTTTCGCGGCAATGAAGTCGCGCTTCAGCGACACGCCGGGTTTCGAGGTCTGTGAACTAGACCTGGCAAATCCAGGCGGTTTCGAGTTCAGCTTTGAGCGCTCGTTGCGAAAGTTGAACAACCTGAACTACGGGCGCGTCCTGCTTGACATCTCAGGGTTACCCAACTTTGCAATCTGTATAGCCACGATGAAGGTTCGAGCCGTGCTGCCTTTCGCGAGACTTACGCTTCTATATACCGAGGCAGAAGACTATTTCCCTCGGAGAGCGGACTTTGCCACCATGAAACATCGGGCCATGAGAGACAAGACCATTCTCTTTCCCAATTATATGAGTGACAAAGCTGTTAGCACCTTCATTCCGCCTATGTTTTCCGGCGTTACCCTCGGCCGGAACGATACCTGCCTTGTGGCCTTCGTCGGTTACGAGCCCCATCGCACCAATTGCGTGGTTGATGCGGCCAATCCGAGCAGATTAGTGATGGTCTACGGCGAACCGGAGCGCGAGGACCTGAAATGGCGAATCGAGCTTTCAAAAATCATGCACGCTCGTCTGGATCGCCAGTTTACAAAGACCGAGGAGGTGACGTCTGCGTCAGAGGTAGATCCGAGTCTAAACCTGTTGCTTGAGTACTATGGCTATCTGTACGACGACTGTGTGATATCGGTTTGTCCAAGCAATAGTAAGCTTCAGGCGGTGGCTGCAGCTCTCGCGTGGGAGACGTACCCCGACATCCAGCTTTGTTTTGCGGTTCCTGCGACCTACCTGGCCAAGAGCTTTTCGAGCAGATTCCGCTCTACATTCGTGGTTGAGCTCGGGCGTCCACCGCAGACCAGGCGATTTCTGGGATAGGGCGCGTGGATGTGTGGACATGTAGTGGGCAGATCTGTCGGCATGGACTCTGTTTTCAAGCGGCGTCACACGCAACCGGCATCAAAAGCTGGGCAGCCTCAGGCGACAGTCCGGAGAAGGCGGCGTTAAAGATGCCAACGGAGGAAGGCCTCAGCTATCAGCCGTCGGGAGCCAAGGAATGACTCTCACACGGCCGTCCAGGATCGAGATCCCACACCATGGTTCGTGCCCTTCAGTTCACCAAACACCGCTGAACTGGAAGAACGGCTACGTAGATGTCGAACTGTTTGCTGGGGCCGGGGGACTTTCCCTTGGGCTCGCCGCTGCTGGCCTTCCGCCCGACCATTTGTATGAACTCGACAAACACTGCTGCTCGACCCTGAGACACAACGCGCAACAGACGAACCCGAGCATCGTCGGCGAGATCCACCAGGAGGACGTCTCCACAGTCGATTGGTCGACCATCACGAAACCCGTCCGGCTCTTGTCCGGCGGACCACCATGTCAGCCATTCAGTTTGGGCGGTAGGCATCTGGCCGACCGCGACGGCCGGAACCAGTTCCCCGCGACATTGCGGGCAATTCGAGCACTGCGCCCCGCCGCGGTGCTTCTCGAAAACGTTCCCGGGCTCGCGCGCGAACCCTTCCGGCCGTATCTCGACTACATCATCCGGCAGCTACAGTGCCCGTCGCTCGCCCCTCAGCCGAAGGAACTCTGGGACGATCACGATCGTCGCCTTCGGAAGCGTATGCGATCGAGCGACTACTTGTCTGAGTACCACGTTACATGCACGTCACTCAACGCCGCAGATTTCGGGGTGGCACAGGCGCGAGTACGAGTCGTCTTCATAGCCACTCGGTCGGATTTGACTCCGCCGGTCCCGCCCCGCCCCACGCATAGCCGAGCCGCCCTTATCCGATATCAGCAGAGCGGCGAGTACTGGGCCCACCGCAAGCTTCCCTTTAAGAGACGAACTGTGTGGCCGCGACGCGTTCACGGTGAGAGCAACGGACTTGGCATCGACTACCTGCCCTGGATCTCCGTTCGCGACGCTTTGGATGGACTGCCCGTTCCGCCGGCAGACGATGCCGGGGACAACCACTGGCTGATACCGGGAGCAAGGCTCTACCCTCGACACTCTGGTAGCGAACTAGACTGGCCCGCGAAGACAATCAAGGCGGGTGTTCACGGAGTGGCCGGCGGCGAAAATGTGCTTGTCCTCGACGGACGACGACATCGCTACTTCACTTTGCGAGAGATGGCTCGCCTGCAGGGTTTTCCCGATACCTATTGCTTCACCGGTCCGAGGTCACGGATCATTGGCCAGATAGGAAATGCCGTACCGTACGAGCTGGCGCGCGTTCTTGGACGCCAGCTTTGGAATGCCCTTAGGAACCTAACGCAACACTCTGTCGCGCCAGGGGTGGTTCGACACGGCGCCAATTCCGAAAAACGGGTTAGGACATGACAGCGAGTCCAAACGTCCAAACAGCTCGACTTTCAGCCGGACCTGCGCTCCACTATGCTTTGGTCGACAACGGGCGAGGTGCCCCTCGCCCGTGCTTCGCGGACCGCCAACCTGTTGAACGAAGCCGCTCCACGGCCGCACGGAGAAAGTGTTCATTCTTGTGGCCAGCAGCAGGCCATGTCGCATGGAGGTATTAACCAGCGCTCTCTACCCGTTAACCGCTCTCTGACGCTCTCTCCCCAAAACGGCGGCCAGAGAGCACTCTCGGCAGCGGAAATCCGGGTTTGCGCGCCGACCAGTGATCTCTGCGAAAAGGCCCGTCCCGGCCGCGATGGACCGGACACGCGCAAGACCCTGCAGAAACAGGCCCATCAGCGCGCTGCCAGAATCGCCGTCTCGCAGCCCCAGTTAACCGCCCTGCCCCACCCAGGTTGGTGCGGGCAGCGGTGTGGCTCCGGAGGAGAGACTCGAACTCCCGACCCGGCGGTTAACAGCCGCCTGCTCTGCCGACTGAGCTACTCCGGAATGCGAAGGCGATGATTATGAGAAAGGACGCCCTCACGTCAAGGACCTACAGCACTTTTCGTCATTTTGTTGCCCCGGGCTCGGGCGGACCTGCCGCGGCAGGTGCGGACGGCACGGGGCCGGCCGGGGGCTTCCACTTCAAGATTCGGGCGGCGTTCTCGAAGTAAAGCTTGCGCAAGACCGACTCGGGCAGTCCGATGCCGTCGATCTTCCACCGGCCTTGGATGGGGGTCGGCGACTCGAACGCGTGGTCGCTAGTCTCGAAATAGCGCCAGGTCGACTGGAAAAAACGGCGCTCGTCGGCGACGGTCGGCGGCAGGCTTCCGTTCGACCCGTACATCATATCGTCTTGCGTCGGGCCGACGCCGAGGTCGGTGCCGAACAGGATGCGGTCCTGGTACCTCTCGAAGAACTTCCGCATCTTGACTGGATCTCGCCGCCCGATTTCCGGCACGCGCGCCGCCGTATCGATGAACAGGTTCGGGTACTTGTCGAGCATCTGCCCGACGCGGTCAGGATCCTCCGGGTCGTTGCCGAAATGCACGCCGATGAAAATGGTCTTGGGGTGCCGGGCCACGCGGTGCTCGAACTCGGCATACAGCTCGGCCCACGACGGCACCGGCTGGCCAAAGAACGACCACTCGGGATGTGCGCGCAACTCGTCGAAGCGCTCGTTCCTTTCGTCGGCGGGTTGCCAAAACGCCTTGGGATCGCCGGTGTGAATTGCCACCGGCATGTCCAGTCTGCCGGCTTCCTCAAACAGCGGATCGAGGCCTGGATCGTCGACGGCAAGCAGCTTCTCACCACCGGGCGCGGGATAGCCGAGGCCGAGGCCTTTGAATATCTTGAGGCCGATGGCGCCCATGTCTTTCGCCACGCTCAGCTCCTCGGCTAGGGCGGTGCCGTAGTCGGATCGGGTTCGCACCGCTTTGGCGAAGTTCACGTTGGCAAACACGGCGATACGCCCGCCCGAAGCGCGCGCCATCGCAAGTTGCGTCTCCAGCACGTGGTGCGGGGGGCCTGGGTAGCCGCCCGACAGGTTCACCATGCCGTCGATACCCCACTGACTCATCACCGCAAACGCTCGATCGAGCGCGTCGGGACTTATGTGCGTGTGCACGTCGACGCGCGGGAACCGCAAGACCCCTTTCGCCTGCGCCGCCTCTTGTTTCGGGTTGGGTGCCGCCTTGCCCCCGGCACCTAACCGCTTGCAACCGCATGGGGCGGCCAGGGCCGACACGCCGATGATCGCCACCGCGACCCGCGCGCCAGCCCACCCCCTGGCCCGCATGGCGCTATTCCTTGGCCTTGCCGTGATCGTCGAACGTCGGCGCGGGCTTAACCGCGGGCTTGTCCGCCGCCGGCGTCGCGGCCGGTTTGGCGGGCTCGGCTTTGGCAGGTTCGGCCTTGGCAGGCTCGGGCTTCGCCGCCACGGGTTCAGGCTTGGCCGACTCCTTCGCGACCGGCTTGCCGGCCTCGCTGGCCCCGACAACTTCGGGCTTTGCTGGGACAGGCTCGGCCTTCTTTTCGGGTTTTGCTTCCGTGGGCGCCGCTGCGGCCGTCGGCTGCTTTGCCCTCTTCAGGCTCGCGGTGACGGTCAACACCCGTTCCTCGCCCTTCTTGGCCCAGTTGTCGGATGGACCCACCAGACGCTCGTAGGTCTCGTAGCCTTCCTTGCGAATCGTCACGGCGAAGGTCTTGGAGGGCTCCAGGATCCGCCGCTCGCACGGCGTCCGACTGAAGTATTCGCCGTCGATCAGCACCTCGGCGGAAATCGGCGCGGATCTCACCACGATGCGGAACGGCTCCTCGTCCGAGCTGGTGCGCGACTTCTCCTCGCCCTTGGCCTTGGCTCCAGACTTCGCCGGCGACTTGCCCGACGGTGACTCCTCCTTGGCGGCGACCTTCTCCCCGGCAGGCTTCTCCGCCGCGGTCTTCTCGCCCGCGTTCTCCACCTCTTTCTTGCCCGCCTTCTCCCCTGACAGTTCGGGCGCCTTCTTCTCGACCCTTTCCGCAACCACCGGCTTCCCCTCTTCCGCCGCTGGTTTCGCGGGCGCGGCCACTGGCGCGGCCGCGGGCGCCGCCGGCGGAGGCACAGCAGGGATCTCGGCAGCAGGCGGCGCGCTCGTCACCGGCGCCACGGTCTGCGCCTGATCCTGCCACGGCTTGGTCTTCACCAAGTACACGGCCACGAACGCCGCAGCCGCAGCCACCACCGCGATAATCGCCACGGGCTTGAACGAGCTCTTGGGCTTGAGCGACGGAACGCGGCCCCTGCCAGGCGGGCGTTCGTCGAAGCTGGTTTCGAGCCCCGTTCCCAGATCCAACGGCTGGGGGGCTACCGGCTCCGGCATCGGCGCGCCGGATGTCACGACCTCCTCGGTCCTCTCCGGCACGGTCTCCTCGATGGGCACGCCTGCCGACAACTCTTGCAGGACCTCTTCCATCGGCGCAGCACTTTCGGCCGCTCCTTCGCTCTTGCCGGCGTTCAGATCGAAGGGTGCACGCACGCTGGGCTCGGGTTGGCTGGCCGCAGCCAAAGCGGGTGCCAGCTTCTCCCCGGGCATCTCCGCGGTGGGCTCTGAAACCTCGAATCCCTCGGGCGGTGGGCCGCTCTTGGTGATCGGCGCCTCGGATGCGCCAGTGGCGATGTCATCGAGCAGGGACTGCGGCACCGCATCTTCCGAAGTCTTGGTCTCCGCCCGCTTGCCCTCCTCGGCGGCCTGGGCTTCCCTTAGATAGTAGTCGAGCGGTTTGTCACTGACCTCGGTCTTGCCGCCGTCGGAGAATTCGCCCGAGTCGGTCGACACAGACAGCGATTGAAAAAGTGCGGCCATCGGCGACGGCGCAGGCTCCGGCGCGTGCGGTGCGGCGGGCGCCGCCGGCTGGGCTGGCTTGACCACGACGGCGGGCGCCGGTCGAGTGGTGGCGAAATTCGCTGAGCCAGGCTCGACCTTGGGTGCGGCTTCCGCCGGCTTCGTCGCCTCGGGTGACGGCGAAACCCGCGCCGGCGCAGCCACGAAGGCGGTCGGCGGATAGGGCGTGGCGGAGGCCTTGCCTTCCTGACGTGCCTTCTCAACCAGGATCATCTGGTGGGTGTGCTGGCTGTCCGGGGTCAGCTTGTCGAAGCGCAGCCCCATGCCAGGGACGTTGTTGGCGCGGGCCGGGTCGCTTTCACGAACCCACGCCACGGTGCCGATGCCCGATAGCAGGGGTGCGCCGTCCCCCAGGGTGAAGTCAAACTGGAGGGTAGTACCCACCTCCACGGGCTGTTTGGTGCGAATGAAGATTCCACCGGGGCTCACATCGGCGCCGTATCGCCCGATGAATTCATCCAGCGACGCGCTCTTGAATCTGATGCGTAGTGTGATCGCGTTGCTTTCCGTGCTTGACGGCTGGTCCATATCGATTTTCCCTTGGGCCGAAGTCGAGGTTACGCTTGTCGTGAGAATGCTTCAAATATTGATTCACCGCGAGTGCCCGACGACGGCACGCAGGGTTCGGTTCGTTTTCGCCTCGCTGGCAGCGCTCTTGGTGATCATACTCCCATCTGCGGCCGAGTCACGCGGGGCGACTCCGCCGAGCGCTGCATTTTTACACGTAAGGCACGCCGCTGTCGCTTCCGATTCGCAGGCAGCCTCGGCAGCGGGAGTTGAAATGCTCAAGGCCGGCGGCAATGCCGCTGACGCCGCCTGCGCGACCGCACTTGCCCTTGGCGTCATCAATCCGTTTGCATCGGGGTTGGGCGGCGGCGGCTTCGCGGTGGTACACCTTGCGACAGCAGGCGAGGACACCGTGCTCGATTTTCGCGAGACTGCCCCTGCGCACCTGCGGCCCCAGCGCCAGTCTTCGGTCATTCCCAAGCAAAGCGGGCTTTCCGTGGGCGTTCCGAGCGAGCCTCGCGGCCTGGCCGAGCTGGTGAGGCGCTTCGGGGTGCTTCCGTTCTCACGCTGTATCGATCCGGCCTTGCGGCTGGCTCGCGGCTTTGCGGTCACCCCGTGGCTGGCGGCGCAGCTTCGCGAAGAAATCGAGCGCGATCCGGCGACCGGGCCTGACCTCGTGGCGAGGCTTTTCGGTGTTGATCGGCAAAAGGCGGCAGCCTTCGAGGTAGGCGATCGGGTTGCCCGCCCTGCCCTGGCCAAGACGCTTGAGCTGCTCCGGCGACAGGGCGTCGATGCCTATTACCAAGGCGATGTGGCCCAGGCCATCGTCGACGCCGTGACCACGGCGGGCGGCGTGCTGACCTTGGACGACCTGTCGGGCTACGCGCCGGTTGTGCGTGCGCCACTGGTGCGCGACTTTCTCGGCAGGCAGGTAATCACCGTTCCGCCGCCGTCGGCCGGGGGAACGATTATCGCAGAAGCACTTGGCATCCTTGCCGACCGAGTGGACGCCATGAGGCAGGCAGGTCCGGAATCGGCGGATAGCCTTCACCTGGTGGCCGAGGCGCTCAAGAACGGCTTCGCGGATCGGGCACGTTTTCTCGGCGACCCGGCCTTCGCCCTGCTCCCGATGAAACACCTCTTGGACCCCGACTATCACCGCCAGCTCGGCGCGCGCATCAAGCTCGAGCATGTCCTTGTCCACGACGCGTACGGTACGCCAAGCCCGACTCCACCGGCGCCGGCGCGGGACGCAGGCACCGCCAACATTTCGGTCATCGATAAAGCCGGCAATGCGGTCGCCCTTACCACCACCATCAACTTGGCCTTCGGGTCGCGCATTGTGGCGGGCGATACCGGCATCCTGCTGAACGACGAGATGGACGACTTCACGGCCCCGCAGGGCGAACAGGACGTCTTCGCCATCGCGGGCAGTACCGCCAACTTCCCCGCGCCCGGCAAGCGCCCGCTGTCATCCATGGCGCCAGTCATTGTTGTCGGCAAAAGAGGCGTGGAGCTGGTGGCCGGAGCCGCAGGCGGACCACGCATCGCTTCCACGACGCTCCAGATTCTCCTCGACGTACTGGTCTTCGGCCTCGACGCGAGGCAGGCCATTACGGCGCCGCGCATTCACCACCAGTGGGAGCCGGACGTCCTGGTCTACGAGTCTGCCCTTCCCGCGCAAACGGTCAGGGCCCTCGTGGGCAAGGGACATCACTGTCAATCGGCCCCCGATCTGGCCAAGGCCAACGCCATCGTGCGCGAACCCAAAGGCCTGTTTGCCGCGGCCGATCCGCGCTCGGGAGGCATGGCTGCCGGGTATTGAGAATCGCGGCCGGAACGCGCCCGCAAAAACGCGCTTCACTCGTTGACGGGCGGCTCCGTTCGCGTGTAGGGTTTGCCCCCAAAAGCCATGACGTTGACCATTCAGTCTCCCACGTCCGGCGAACCAGGCTCGGCCCAGCCGGTCACCACGTTGCTCGGCAAGGGCAGCGAATTCGAGGGCAAGCTGTCGTTCGAAGGCACGGTGCGTGTCGACGGCAAGCTGACCGGCGAGATCTTCACCGACGATGTCTTGATCGTCGGCGAGGGCGCCGAGGTCAACGCAGAGGTCACGGTCGGCTCCATCGTCGTCCAGGGCACGGTGCGCGGCAACATCACCGCGAAGCGCTCGGTAGAAATCCACAGCCCGGGCCGGGTACGCGGCAACATCAACACGCCCTCGCTCTTTATTGAAAAGGGCGTCTTCTTCGACGGCCACTGCCAGATGGACGCCACCGACGCCACGGCCGAAGCCGCCCCCGCCCCCCGTCACAAGAAATCTCCCCCGAGCTCGGCCAACGCCAACAACAGCTCGAACAACTCGACCACTTAGCCCGAGTGTTGTCTGCCGTGAATGCGTCTGCTTCTTTCGTCAAAGCGACCAGCATAGCTCTCGCTTCCGCCGCGCAGGCCCCGGAAGCGCAGCTGCTGGATTTGGATGGCACCGTCTTCATCATGCTCGGGATCTTCCTGGTCCTGCTGCTTATCCTGTGGCAGTTCCTGTGGAAACCCTATCTGCACGTGCGCGACGAGCGTGTGACGCGAACCGACGGCGCGCGCGCGAAGGCGGCCGAGCTGGAAAGCGAAGCCGCCGCGCGTCTGGCTCGCGTTGAAGCGGCACTGGCCGAAGCCCGGCGCAGCGGCAATGCCGAGACGGCCAAGCTGCGACAAGAAGCCCAGCTCAAGGAACAGCAGATGGTCGCCGAGGCTCAGGAGGCTGCTCGCAAAATGCTCGCTGAAGCGCGCGCCAAGCTGGACGCAAGCCTTGCCACCGAGAAGTCGAATCTGCAGGCCGAAACCGGTCTGATTGCGCGCCAAATCGCCGAGAAGGCTCTGGGCCGGAGGCTGGCGTCATGAGGTCGCTCGTGCACGGGCTGGTCATCGCGGCGACCCTGGGCGCGGGATTGACCGACGCCCTCGCCCAAGACGACGAGCTGGCACAGCCGGCCCAGAAGGAAGCAGCACCGGCCCAACCCGAAGCGGCCCAAGCCGAAGCGGCCAACGCCGAGGCTCCAGCGGATGGGTCGGGGAAGCGAAAGCATCACCACCACCACCGCAACCGCTACACGGAGTACTGGGAACACCGCGCCGCCCTGGAGTCGGCTGTCCAGGGCAGTGCCCCCGAAGCAGGGGCTGCCGGGACTCCTGCCGCGCCTGCGGCTGCCAAGCTGCCGGCGGAGACGCCGCCTGCACCTGCCAAGCTGCCGGCGGAGCCATCGCCTGTGCCTGCGCACGTTGCTGAAGTTCACGCCCCGGCGCCGGAAATCGATGCCGGTATCGATGGTGGCATCGACGGTGGCCTGGATGCCCAACCAGCCATCGCGGCGGTTCATGAACCGCCTGCCCCGGCACACGAGCACGCTCTACCGGCCTCGGCGACCGAGCGTGGCGCGGCCCACGGCGAATCTGCGGAACATGGTGAGCACGCCGGATTCAAGGTCAGCACCTTCGTCCTGCAGCTCATCAACTTCGGGGTTCTGCTCTTCCTCCTCATCTACTTCGGCGGCAGGGCGATGAACAAATCGCTGCGCGCGCGGCACGAACAGCTCAAAGGCGAGCTGGCCGAGGCGGCGCGACTGCGCGATGAGGCCAAGCAGAAGGTCGACGCGCAAGAGCGCAGACTGGCCGACCTGGAGAAGGAGCTCTCGGCCTTGCGAGCGTCGATGCGCCAGGACGCCGCGCGCGAGCAGGCCCGCTTACTGGAAGGTGCGCAGGAACGCGCCAAGAAGATTCAGGAAGAAATGCGCTTCCAACTCGACCAACAGGTGAAAGAGGCCGAGATGCTCTTGCGCGCGGAGGTGGCAAACGCATCGGTCAAGCTGGCCGAGGCCCTGGTGAGCAAGGCAGTCGACACGCAGGATGAACGTCGACTGGCGCAGGAATTCGTGGCCGGATTCGACAGCCCGACGGCGGGAGGGGCCCGCTGATGGCCGCCCTGGGTGGATCGGTTGCGCGTCGGTACGCCAAGGCGATCTTCGCCATCGGCGAGGCGAGCGGTTTGTTTGAATTGATTGGCCGTCAGCTCAACGAATTGGCCGAGCTGTGGCGGGATTCGCCCGAGCTGCGCCAGACGCTAGAGAATCCGGTCTTCAAGCAGTCGCAGAAGCGATCGGTCTTGCAGGGACTGCTTCCCCGCGTCGCGCCCGCGCGCCAGGTACAAAGCCTGGCCCTGCTGCTGCTTGAGCGCGGCCGCATCGCCGCCCTGCCGGCCATCGCCAGGGCCTACGAGGAAATGTGCGACGCGAAGCTGGGCCGGGTACGCGCGCGGGTTCGCTCGGCGCGCCCGCTCGACATCGCCAGCGAGACCGAAATCCGCAAGGCCATCGAACGGCAAACCGGCAAGCGAGTCATCATGACCACCGAGGTGGATCCCGCGCTCCTCGGCGGTGTGGTCGCCTACGTGGCGGGCATGGTACTGGACGGCAGCGTGGCTTCGCGGCTCGAAAACATCAAGAATCGATTACTTAACTAGGGTGACATCAGCGCCCAGAGATCATTTCGCCAAATTCTGAAGGGACCAAGATGCAGATTCGCGCTGAAGAAATCAGTCAGATCATCCGCAAGGAGATCGAGGGCTTCGACCAGAAGGTCGCGGTGGCCGAAACCGGGACCGTGCTTGAGACCGGCGACGGCATCGCCCGCGTGTACGGCCTTGAAAACGCCATGGCCGGCGAGCTCTTGGACTTCGGCAAGAACGTCGTCGGCTTGGTGCTGAATCTGGAAGAGGACAACGTCGGCGTCGCGTTGCTCGGCGATTTCGAGACCATCCGCGAAGGCGACGTGGTCAAGCGCACCGGCAAGATCGCGCAGGTGCCGGTGGGCGACGCGCTCATCGGCCGCGTGGTCAACGCGCTCGGCATCCCCATCGACGGCAAAGGCCCCATCGAGGCCAAAGAATCGCGCAAGATCGAAATCAAGGCCCCCGGCATCATCTCGCGCAAGGGCGTCCACGAGCCGGTGCAGACCGGCATCAAGGCCATCGACTCGACCATTCCCATCGGCCGCGGCCAGCGCGAGCTGATCATCGGCGACCGACAGACCGGTAAGACCGCCATCGCGGTGGACACCATCATCAATCAGAAGGGCCAGAACATGTACTGCTTCTACGTGGCCATCGGCCAGAAGCAGTCGACGGTGGCCTCGGTGGTGGACAAGCTGCGCGAGCGCGGCGCCATGGAGTACACGACGGTCGTGTCCGCTACCGCGTCCGACGCAGCGCCGCTGCAGTACATCGCACCCTACACCGGCGTGACCATGGGCGAGTACTACCGCGACAGTGGGCGCCACGCGCTCATCATCTATGATGACCTGTCCAAGCAAGCGGTGGCGTACCGCCAGCTTTCGCTCCTACTCCGCCGTCCGCCGGGCCGCGAAGCCTTCCCAGGCGATGTGTTCTACCTCCACTCGCGCCTGCTCGAGCGCGCGGCCAAGCTGTCCGACGCCAAGGGCGCAGGATCCCTGACCGCGTTGCCGGTCATCGAGACCCAGGCGGGCGACGTGTCGGCGTACATTCCCACCAACGTCATCTCGATCACCGACGGACAGATCTTCCTGGAAGGCGATTTGTTCTACTCCGGTCAGCGACCGGCGTTGAACGTCGGCATCTCGGTCAGCCGCGTCGGCGGCGCAGCCCAAATTGCGGCCATGAAGAAAGTCGCCGGCAAGCTACGCCTGGAGTTGGCGCAGTACCGAGCGCTTGCCGCCTTTGCACAGTTCGGTTCCGACCTCGACAAAGCGACCCAGCAACAACTCGCGCGCGGCGCCCGCATCACCGAGCTTTTGAAGCAGGGCCAATACGTGCCACTGCCGGTGGAGAAGCAGGTCCTGATCCTGTTCGCCGCCACCAACGGCTTCGTGGACGCGTACCCGGTGGACGTGTTGGGCCGCTACGAGAAGGAGCTGTACGCTTTCGTCGACAGCAAGAAGGCGGACGTAATGAACGAGATCGCGAAGAAGGGCACCGACGGCAAGGCGTTCGATGGCCTGGCTGAGAAGATGCGCGCCATCCTCACCGAGTTCGCCAAAGTCTTCAACCCGCAGGCCCAATAACCAGGCACAGTCATGCCCTCGCTCAAGGCAGTCCGGCTCCGGATCGCGTCGGTAAAATCGACGCAAAAGATCACCAGCGCCATGAAGATGGTGGCCGCGGCGAAGCTTCGTCGCAGCCAGGACGCGATCATCGCCGCCCGCCCGTACGCCAAGAGCATGGCCGACATCACGGCCGAGATCGCCGCGCACGCGGGCGCCGAAGACCACCCGTTGCTCGAACGCCGGACGGGGAAGCGCATCGCCCTGGTCGTCGTCACATCCGACCGCGGGCTTTGCGGCGGCTTCAATTCCAACCTGTGCCGAACCGCGCAGCGCTACGCCGAAGAAGAGACCAAGGCCGGCGAAATCGAAGACTGTCGCTTCGAGGTCGTGGGCCGCAAGGGCCGCGACTATTTCCGCCGCCGCAAGCTGAACCTGACCCGCGACCTGCCGGGGGCCGCCGCCGACAGTGCGGTTGCGCGTGCCAAGGAAGTCGCCGCCGCCGTCACTGAGGAATTCTTGAGCGGCGCGGTCGACAGCGTGTGGTTGGTCTACAACCAATTCCGCTCGGTGGTTTCGCAAAAGCCGGTGGTCGAGGCACTGCTGCCGGTCGCATCGGTGCCCGCCGGCGGCGACGCGACGTCGTCCGAGTTTCTTTTCGAGCCGGGCAAGGGCGAGATCCTGGACTACATCCTGCCCATGTACATCGAAACCCAGATTCATCGCGCGCTTCTCGAATCCATCGCGTCCGAATTCGGCGCTCGCATGACCGCCATGGAAAACGCCACCAAGAGCGCCAAGGAAATGATCGACCGGTTGACCCTTCAGTACAACCGCGCCCGCCAGGCCTCCATCACCAAGGAGCTGATGGAAATCGTCGGCGGTGCAGAGGCACTTAAAGGCTAGCCAAGGACCAGAGAAGCCCCCTAGAGGTTTGAAACCATGAGCAACGATATGAGCACACAGACAGGCAGAATCGTACAGGTCATCGGACCAGTCGTGGACGTCGAGTTCGGCGCAGGCGGTCTGCCCGAGATCAACCTCGCGCTTTCGATCAGCAACCCGTCCATCGACAACCAGCCGGACAACCTCATCGTCGAGGTTGCGCAACACCTGGGCGAACGCACCGTGCGTTGCGTGGCCATGGACACCACCGACGGCCTGGTGCGCGGGATGCAGGTGAAGAACACCGGCGCGCCCATCAGCATGCCGGTCGGCAAAGAAGTCCTGGGCCGCATCGTCAACGTGATCGGCAAGCCGGTCGATGAGCGTGGCCCGCTCGGCGCCACGCATTTCCTGCCCATCCACCGCACGGCGCCCAAGTTCGTCGACCAGTCGGTGAAGATCGAGATGTTCGAAACCGGCATCAAAGTCGTCGACCTGCTCGCTCCCTACCGCCGCGGCGGCAAAATTGGCCTCTTCGGTGGTGCTGGCGTGGGCAAGACCGTCGTCATCCTCGAGCTCATCAACAACGTGGCCAAGAAGCACGGCGGTTACTCGGTGTTCGCCGGCGTCGGCGAGCGTACCCGAGAGGGCCGCGACCTCTACGACGAAATGACCCACAGCAAGCTGTCCACCGGCGAGCCGGTCATCTCCAAGGCCGCGCTCATCTACGGCCAGATGAACGAGCCGCCGGGTGCCCGTATGCGCGTGGGTCTGTCGGCGCTCACCGTCGCCGAATACTTCCGCGATGAAGAAGGTCAAGACGTAATGCTCTTCATCGACAACATCTTCCGCTTCACGCAAGCGGGCTCGGAAGTGTCGGCGCTCCTCGGCCGCATTCCTTCGGCCGTCGGTTACCAGCCGACTCTGTCGACGGAAATGGGCATTCTGCAAGAGCGCATCACCTCCACAAACAAGGGGTCGATCACCTCGGTGCAGGCCATCTACGTGCCCGCCGACGACTTGACCGACCCGGCGC
>CAZBIU010000003.1:0-53164 GCA_964491625.1 uncultured Myxococcales bacterium | reverse complement strand
AGTGCAGGTCATCGATCACGTTGCCGGCCTCCCCGACCTCGAAGCGCGACTGGTGCGCACCATTGGCGATCCCGATATTCGTTTTCGCGAGGATCCGGTTCGCATCCTGCGTGCCGTGAAGTTCGCCGCCCGCTGCAACCTCACCATCGAGCCCGACACCTACCAGCGCATGATGGAGCACAAGGCCGAGCTGGCCAAGTGCGCGCAGGCGCGCGTGACCGAGGAGTTCTACCGGCTTCTGCGCGCGGGCGCGGCCAAGCGCTCGTTCGAGCTGCTGGTGGAGACCGGGCTGCTTGAATTCCTGGTGCCCGAGCTGGCGCAGGCTTGGGTGAAAGAGAACGACGATCCCGAGGTTAAGCAGCGCATCCAGCGTTTCTGGGCGTACCTCGGCGCGCTCGACGAATCCATCGTCGCGCGCGACCAAACCCCGACCGATGCGATGATCCTGGCGACGTTCTTGTTGCCGCCCTTGCGCGACGTGCTCGGCGGCAACGGGCAGGCGTCGCTCGCGCAGGTCGTGTCGCAGTCTGTGGAGGCCATCCTCGCCAGGCTCAAGGCTTCGCGCCGCGATTCCGAGCTGTGCCGCCAGATTCTTCTGACCCTGCGCTACCTGTTTCCGACCTATCCGGCGAAGCGCCGCCCCTCGCGCCTGGCGGGCCGCCCGTTCTACGGGGATGCGGTTTGGCTTGCCTCGGTCGTTGCGCGGGCCGAGCGCTGGGCGTTGCCCGAGGATGTTGCGGCGACCATGGCCCCGGCGGCGGAAGCGGGCGCTTCAGAAGAGGAGCTGCCGCCCGAGCTGCTCGTGGACGTGGATGGCGGATCGAGCCGCGACCGCCGCGACCGAAACGGCAGAAGCGGCAAGAACGACCGGCAATACGACCAACGGAACGGTGAGGCGGCCGCGAGAGGCGGTGCGCCCGAGAGGCCTGCGCGGGAAGAGAAGGCTCCGCCCTGGTCCCCGGGTCCTGCCGTTCGCACGCCCATTCCCGATCTCGTCGACTTGGGACCGATGGCCGAGCCTCGCCCGGCCTTCCTCGGAAGCGGCGGCTTCGGTGGACGCTGGGCCACTCGCTGGGATTAGCGTCCCCTGGGCGCTCAACGGTACCTTGTGGGATCGGCGACGCCCGCCTGCTCGAAGCCACGCCGACGCAGGCTGCACGAGTCACACTCTCCGCACGCGGCTCCGTCAGTGGCCGGATCGTAGCACGACACCGTCGCGGCGTAGTCGACCCCAAGCCCGAGCCCGGTGCTGATGATTTCGGCTTTGCCCATGGCGACCAGCGGGGCGAGGAAGGTAATTGGGCGTCCGGTCACGCCCACCTTGGTTCCGAGGCGTGCCACCGCTTGCATCGCTGCCAGCCACTCGGGTCGGCAATCGGGATAGCCGGAGTAGTCGAGTGCGTTGATCCCGAGCGCAACCTCCTCCGCACCGATGGATTCGGCCAACGCCAAGGCATGCGCGGCAAACAAGGTGTTGCGGGCCGGAACGTAGGTCGAGGGAATCCCCTCGGCGATGTCGCGCTCGCTCCGGCGTTTCGGCACCTCGCCTTGCCCGGTCAACGCGGAGCCGGACAGGCACTGCACGTCGATGGCGCAGATCCTGTGCGACGTCGTACCCAGCGACTGGGCCATTCGCCGGGCAGCCTCGATTTCCACGGCGTGCCGCTGGCCATAACGGAAGCTGAGCGCGTGGCATTCCTTGCCCGCGGCTCGGCACATGGCCAGCACGGTGGCTGAATCGAGCCCGCCAGAAAGAAGCACGATGGTCGACATGGCCAAGGGTATTGCATACTACCGAGCATGACGGCGGGCCATCACTTCTGTCGAGAGGATGCCGAGGCCGGTTGTCGCGAGGCGTTCCTGGATGCCGAGCTTTACGACTACGAATACCGTCATCGGCGCGCCGACGTGAATTTCTACCGGTCCTTGGCGCGCAACCGGATGGAATTTGCCAGGGGGCCTGTGCTCGACCTCGCCTGCGGAACCGGGCGCTTGCTTGTGCCGTTGCTGCGCGACGGATATCAGGTGATCGGCACCGATTGTTCGTCTCAGATGTTGGCGGCGGCGGCGCGACGAGTGGCGCGGCTTTCTCGGCAACGACAAGCGCAATGTTCACTTATGCGATCAGACATCAGGACTTTCGAGCTCGGTCACGAGGCCACCCTCGCCGTCGCCGCCTTCCACAGTGTCCAACATCTGCTTTCCGACCGGGATTTCCTGCGATTTCTGCGCAATACCCGTACCAACCTGTGCAGGGGCGGTTGGCTGACTTTCGATATCCTGCCACCCGATCCGGTCTGGTTAAGTCAGGATCCAATGCGGCGTTGGGGCCGAACCAAGCTCTCCCACCCGGTCACCGGGCAGAAGCTCGTCTACACCACCAACCACGTTTTCGACCCGCGACAACGCCTGCTCCACATGCGGCTCTACTACCAGCCCGTCGACGGAAAAGGCGATCCTTCGGGCCAGGAACGGGTGGTGAGGCTCTGCCACCGCCAGTTCTGGCCCGACGACGTCCGCCGCATGTTGCGGCTCTGTGGTTTTCGCCCTACCGAGACCTTCGCCGGGTTCGATGGCCGGCTGCTTTCCGACCACCCCGACGGGGCCGACGAGCACATCTACCTGGCCGTGGCCGAGTAGGGCCTGGGCCACGTCCGGTACTCTCCGACGGAAAGCGCTTGACAGCACTTGGCCCACGGCTACCATGCGGATATCTCCTTTTCGCCACAACCCGAACGGAGGGCGGAGTAATGGCCGAGAAAGTCAAGAAGCTAGGCATCGCTCGCAACAAGGACTTCATGCTCTATGTGAAGGACGGAGATGTATGGCAGGTCCGTCGCAAGCAGCCGGGAGTGCCGAAAGGCAAGCCAGAGAAGGTGGCTGAAGGCGGCTTCGAGATGGACTACAACTACATCTACTTCGTCGACAAGGACGGCGACGTCTCGCGTGCGAAGCGAGCGATCGGCGGCCAGAAGCGAAAGAAGGCGGTGGCCAAGAAGGTCAAGAAGCCGGCCAAGAAGAAGGCGGCCAAGAAGCCGGCCAAGAAGAAGGCGACCAAGAAGGCCGCCAAGAAGAAGCGGCGCTAGTCGGCTGACAAGCCGAGTGCGCACGGGTACAGGCTGGGGCACCCAGCCTGTCGGCGACGGATATCTTCGCCGAGCGCGCCAACGCGTGAGGCGCGAGATCCGGATCCTCGAAGATCCCGTCGAGGCGATTTAATGCGCTCTGCTTCTTGAGATGCACCATCCAGCGGGGTGCACGCGTGAGCAATCGGAACCTGTCCCCACGGGGCCGATCCACGCAGATGCGAATCTCTTGCACGCCAAACGAGAGGATTCGATTCCGCCAGGTCGGCCATGAATGCCCAGTGGACCTACGTCGACCTCGGTACTGCAAAATCCATCGATTCAGTCACGATTGTCTGGGGAACGCCGCACGCGACCTCGTTCGAGGTCCAGACCTGGAGCAACAACGCCAATTGGCCCCCACCTTATCAAGCGACTGGCGGCGGCACTTGGCAGACCACGTCGGCCGGGACCCAGGCTGGCACCGACGGGACCCAGACCATCAGGTTCGACACCGTGACCGCCGAGCTCGTTCGTGTTGATGACGGCAAGCTCCGCAGTTCAGGCGGCGCGTACGCAATCGCCGAGCTGACGGTGTCGGGCGGCGGAGCCCAAGTGAGCACCAACGCCAATAGCACAAGTCAGTCAGCCGTCACAGTATCGAGCACGGACCCGCGAGCCATGGACAGTCGACCCAGGGCTTCGACTTTGAGACCTTCATGACCTACTTGCAATCGTTCAATCCGGCAGCAGACGCAATGGTCACGGTGAACGTCGGCACCGGGACGCTGCAGGAAGCGGTAGCATGGGTTCACTATGCCAACGTGGTCAAGGGCTACAAGATGCGCTACTGGCAGATCGGCAACGAAATGGAGGCCGATTGGGAGACTGGCGGCCCGCTCAATGCGGCCGACTATGTCAAGCGATACATCGAGCTCTAATCGAGCCCTACGACGGCTGTAGGCGCCGACTTCGGGATCGACGACGTCTACTTCTACTGAGCTGTCCAGGGCACGATCCTCGGTCGAATGATCGGGATCCCCGGGGGCATACGGCGTCATCAGCACGAAATCACCGCGGGCATGGATTTCGTGCCGTGGGATCCGCACCACGTGACGCCGGTGAACCATGGCGTCAACACAAGATTCGCCAAGATTGTGTGAGCCAAGTCGGGGGGAAATGTTCACCTTTGCACAGGGCCCCCGATTGCGAAGGTTGGGAGCCCGGAAAGCCCTCTGCCATACGATGGAAAAGAAGCAAGACGTGACGACGGAGTCAGTCAGCACGGGAACCGCGCGGCTGATGTCCGAGCGCCGGCAGCAAAGCGAGTTCATGGTGGCATGTGCGTCGGGGGACCTGGCTAAGGTCGAGGAAATGCTTGCAGACGGCGCGGATCCCAACCAGGTCAGCGACTTGGGCGGGACGCCGCTAACCTGGGCCGTGGCTTGGGATCGCGAGGACGTGGTCGAGTGTCTGCTCGGCTTCGGCGCCGAGGTCGACTTTCCGGTGCGTCCAGCGCGAACTCCCCTGATGCACGCCGCATCCAGGGGAAATCATCGGATCGTGGCGATGCTGATTGCTCACGGTGCCGACTTGTTTCGCGCAGATGAAACCGGCCTGTTGCCCGTCGACCTCGCCATCGACGCGGGGCACGTACAGTGCGCCTTCCTTCTGGAGTTGTTCGCGCAACTTGCAAGGCCGCTTCCCAGGTGCCCTTCGCTACCGCGAGTCAGGCGACACTGCGGCGGCCGCCGTCGATGGATGAGATAGCCGACTGGCGAGAGTTGCCGGCGGAGGTGGCGCGTCGGTTGGTGGCGCGCCGGCCCAGTGGCGGCGTTTCTGCTACTCCGCCGTCCACAGACGGACGTTTTCAATAGTTCGGCGAATCCGGTAGCCGTTTTCTGGTAGTCGGCTCGCCCAAGGGTAGGTCGCCCAATTGCCTTCGACAAAGAGGCGGGGCTGGCGCCTCCGTATCATTTCCCCGACTTCCGCGTGAGACACCACGTGGATTCTTCGCCGCTCCTCGGTGGACAATACGCTCGCGGCACGAAAGCCGAAGTCGTTAGCCAGCTCAGTGACGATGGGCGTTCGCGCGCTGACCAGGTATCCGGGCCACCAGGACGCTGCAAGCGGGAGATGCTGCGCATCGATCTCTCGCGCGACGGCTTCGACGGTCGGGATCTGCCACCGCGCCACGCGTTGGCTCGACTCGATGCCAGGCACGCCGATACCGCTAAAGAGATATCGATTGCGTTCGTAGTGCGCAACCCAGGCGTTGTATCCGAGGTAGACGACGGCAACCGCCGCCAGCGCGGCAGGCCAGCGGCGGACTCGTTGGCGGAGACTGAGGTTGAGCAGCGAATCGAGCAGGCGCCCGGCCTCCGCGGCCAAGAAAGGCAGTGGCAGGCAAAGGTATTGGGGAAGGAATGGATTCGGAAGCACGCTGGCCGCCAACAGGATCGGCCAAACCCATGCCGCGGCCGAGTAAGTTCGCGGTCCACAAGGCCGCAGCAATCGGGCCAGCACAGCGAGTATCGCCAGTGACATCCACTGGCGTTCGCCGAACGTTGCCTCGGAAGCGAAGCCCATGGTTTTGAGGACGATGGGTAGCTTCTCGTGTGCGGTCCCGAAGAGGCTGTCTTGGCCGTACTCGCGGATACCGTGATACAGGATCGTGTCGAATACGAAGGACTCGCGAGCGGCGGCGTAGCAGACAAACAAGGGCAATAGGCCCGCCAGGCAGCCGAGGGCGTAGGCGCCCACACGACGCAGGCTTCTCCGGCCGACGCCCAGCTCGCGGACCAGGTAGGCCGCAAGAGTCGGCACTACCGCGATGGCATAGAGCCTTGTGGAGGCGGCCAACCCGATCAGCAGACCCGCCGCCATCGCTGCAGCGGTCGCCCTTCGACCGGTCTCGTGGTTCTTGGCTGACCTGACCGCACTGCCGACGAAGACAATGGCAGCCGTCATCCACAGCGCGGCGAGGCCGAATCCCTTGACGATGGTCAGCCATCCGATGGCGCCGTCACTTAGCACGAAGAGTGTCGTGGCAAACAGCGCGGCGCTTCGTCGTCGGGTCGTTGACAACACTTCATGGAAAACCAGGAGCCCCGTGGCGACCGCTACCAGGCCGGCAAGCAGTCTCGCGCCCAGCCAGCTTCGACCGGTCGCCCAGAAGAGGGCACCAAACAGCGCCGGCACAAGCGGCGTCTGGGGCAGGAAGAAGTCGCGGTAAGGCCAGCGCCCCTCGGAGACCAGGCGGGCGGCCATGAGCAGGTACCCTTCGTCGCCGTCGATCAGGCGCCCAAGCGCAATCGGAACCAGCCACGCCCCGAGGGCGATTGCCAGAGCCAGATACGCCACCACGCCCCGAAATAGTTCGGACTGGCCATGCCAGCGAAGGCGAGCAGCACCAAAGGCTCGCACGGGAAGCCACCCTTGATCTGTCGGGCGCGGTTGGTCCGGGGTGGTGGCGACTCGTGCCGTTGGGTGCATGGGACCGAGCCAGCATAGAGCGATCGACACCAGATCGGAACAAGGGCTGGCGTCGAACCAGTCAGGTTTCGTGAAGCCCAAGCCGGGCCAGAAGCCAATCGGCGATCACCTTGCGGGTCTCTTCCCGACGGAGCAGGAGGACGAAGTGCCCGCCGGAAAAACCGGCAAACGTCGAGCGGGTGCGCGCGGCGAAGGCTTTCGCGGCCGTGATGCTCGCCACAGCGTCTTGGTTGCCGTGGACCACCAGGGTCGGCAAGCCCGCGTTGCCGCCGCCAGCGGGGGCGCCGGAAATCAGGACCAGTCCGGACAACGACGGCGCAAAGCTTGGCGCAAGAGCACTGGCGCCGGCCGCGCCGTTGGAGAGGCCAGCCAGAAACACGCGCTGGACTCCACGGCGGTGCAAGTAGTCGAGGCTTGCGCGCAAGATGCCTTCCGCCGCCTCGCCACGCCAGTGTCCCGAAAAGCCAGTCGCGGGGCACACTGTGACTGCACCAACGGTTTGCGCGGCCTTGGCGATTAGCCAGCACTCGAGGGTATGACTGCCCGCATAGCCATGCAGGAAGATCACGCCGTACTTCGGCGCCGGGCCTGTGGTCGCCCGTGGCTCGATCACCAAGGTGTCGAAGGCTTCGGGCTTCTGTCGAGCAAGCAGCGTGTCTGCGACCGGCGACGGCGTGATCACGTCGTCACGTCGCATATCCGCGTACGCCTCGACCATGGCGGACAGAAGGCCAGCACGTTCGTCCGGCGACAGCGGCCAGCGCAGGGCGAACGCCCGTGCGCCCAAAAGTGCGACGTCCTGCTCGTCCACCAGCCGCGCCAGAATGCGTGACGGGCCTCTTTGCGGCAGGGTGATCATGCGGATCATCCCGCCCTCGCTGCCGACCACGCGCACACACAATAGGATTGCCAGCAAGACACCAGCGACGATAGCCAGGCTGCGCCGCGGCCCTCGTTCGTGCGCCAAGCGAGACGTCGCGCCCAAAGCGACGGCTCCGAGCGCGTACCACGCCGACGGAGACCATGGGGCAAAGATTCCCAGCAGGGCAATCAGCACCAGGCTAGCCGAGACTGCGATGGCGAGGGTGCGGGTTATACGCATGGCTAGGGGCTGACAGCCGGCATCTGGGTTTTCCGTCGACCAAGGCTCCACTTGAGCAGCACCGGCGTCATTAGCGTGCTGAGGATGACCATAACCACGACCGCGGCGAAGATGCTGCGGTCGATGACAGGCTGGCCCTCCACCACCAGCCCGAGGCCGATGTTGGCAAAGATGAGGCCGACTTCACCGCGTGGGATCATCCCGATACCGACGCTGAGGCGATCGATGTCGCGGTTCCAAATGCCGAGCGAACATGTCTGCTTTCCGGCCACCGCAACCACAGTCAGGGCCAAGAGCTCGCCCAAGACCGCAGGCTGTCGCATGCGAACCGCCAATTCGCCGCCCAGCTTCGCCGCCGTCAGCACGAGGACCAGCGCCAGGGCGAGCGGCGCCACGGGATCGCTGTGCGACCCGGTGTGCAGAGCAAGCGCGGGCGAGCCGGCGGGCAGGGTGGAAAAGAACGCGAGGCTCGGCATGGAGACCGTTAGGATACCGGAGTTGGGCGGGAACCGACCAGTCGCCAATGCGCGGCGGCCGTCATTCGCCTCCCGCCGTGGTACTCTTGACCCGGAGGCCATCTCCATCGAGGAGCCGAGCCAGAATGAGCAAGAAGACCGGCAGCGCCAGCGACCCACTCTGGTACAAGGACGCCGTCATCTACGAGCTGCACGTCAAGGCCTTCTTCGACGGCAACGGCGACGGCAACGGCGACTTCGCCGGACTTTTGCAGAAGCTCGACTACCTGCAGGATCTCGGGATCACCTGCATTTGGCTTCTGCCCTTCTTTCCGTCGCCTCTGCGCGACGATGGTTACGACATCTCCGACTACCGCAACGTCCATCCGCGCTACGGCACGATGGAGGAGTTTCAGGCCTTCCTCGATGCTGCCCACGCGCGGGGCATGCAGGTCATGATCGAGCTGGTGGTTAACCACACGTCGGATCAGCATCCCTGGTTCCAGGTCGCGCGTCGCGCACCGCCCGGCTCCTGCGCGCGCGACTACTACGTGTGGAGCGACACGGACCAGAGGTATCGCGACGCGCGCATCATCTTCACCGACACGGAGCAGTCGAACTGGACCTGGGATCCGGTGGCGAAGGCGTACTTCTGGCATCGCTTTTTTTCGCACCAACCGGACCTGAACTACGACAATCCCGAGGTGGTGCGCCAGATCGTGGACATTATGCGCTTCTGGCTGGACACGGGGGTGGATGCGCTCCGCCTCGATGCCATTCCGTATCTGGTCGAGCGCGACGGCACCAGCTGCGAGAACCTTGCCGAGACCCACGCCATCGTGAAGCAACTGCGCCGAGAAATGGACGAATCGTATGGCAACCGGATGATTCTCGCCGAGGCGAACCAGTGGCCGTCCGATGTGCTGCCGTATTTCGGCGACGGCGACGAGTGCCACATGGCTTTTCACTTTCCGCTGATGCCGAGGCTGTTCATGGCGCTGCGGCTGGAAGACCGCCATCCTGTGGTCGAGATCATGGGACAAACGCCGGAGATCCCCGCCGCCTGCCAATGGGGACTGTTTCTGCGCAATCATGACGAGCTGACCCTGGAGATGGTGTCCAAGGAAGAGCGCGACTACATGTACCTGGCGTACAGCAGTGACCCGCAGATGCGCATCAACGTGGGCATTCGCCGTCGCTTGGCGCCGTTGCTCGACAACAACCGCCGCCGCCTGGAGCTGATGAACAGTATTCTGTTGTCGTTCCCCGGCACGCCCATCCTCTATTACGGCGACGAAATCGGGATGGGCGATAACGTCTATCTCGGCGACCGCAACGGCGTACGCACGCCCATGCAGTGGACCAGCGACCGAAATGCCGGCTTTTCCCGCGCCACGCCGGCGCGGCTCTACAGCCAGGTGATCATGGACCCGGTGTACGGCTACCAGTCGGTGAACGTCGAGGCGCAACAGACCGAATCGGCGTCGCTGCTCAATTGGATGCGCAACATGATCGCCCTGCGCAAGCTGTTCAAGGTGTTCGGTCGCGGCAGCATCGAATTCTTGCGACCCGACAACCGGAAGGTGCTCGCCTATCTGCGCACCTTCGAAGGCGAGAAGGTTCTGTGCGTAGCGAATCTCTCGCGCTTCGCCCAGCCGACCGAGCTCGACCTGTCGCGCTTCGAGGGATTAGTCCCGGTGGAAATGCTCGGCTACGTCGAATTCCCCAAGATTCGCAAGACGCCGTATGCGTTGACCCTGGCGCCCTACGGACACTTCTGGTTCGAATTGCAGACGCCCGCGCCTGCGGACGTTAGAACCGAGGCGCAGATCTCCGAGGAGCCCACCATTCCTTGCTTGGCCTGGACCGAGCTCTTACAAGGCTCGGCGCGGATTTCGTTCGAAATGGTTTTGCCTGGGTTCCTCGCGCGGCAACGCTGGTTCGGCGGCAAGTCGCGCCCTATCGAACGTGTGAGCATCCGAGACGCGGCACTGGTGTCCGGAATGGATCTAGCGTTGCTCATCCTCGATGTTCGGTATGTGGAAGGGGACGGCGATGTGTACTTTCTTCCCGTGGTTCGCATGGCGGTCGACAACGCGCAGCCGGTGCGCGACAAATACCCGCAAGCCCTGGTCGCGAAGTGTGGCGATGGCAGCTCGGAGATCTGGGACGCAACCGTCGACGAGGGATTCTGCCAGTGGCTTTTGCAGTTGGTGGGCAAGGGGCTGCGGGCTTCCTTCTCGCAGGGGATACTAGAAGGCGCGCCGGGACGTGCCTTCGGTAGCCTGGCCGGAAAGGCGGAAGAGCTACGCTCGCAGCGAAGCCTCGCGGACCAAAGCAATACTTCGGTGCGGTTCGGCGAAGAAGTCATCATGAAGGTGTTCCGTCGCCTCGAGGCCGGCCCCAATCCCGACTGTGAAATCACACGTTACCTGAGCGAGGAGCGCGGCAACACCCACGTGCCCTTGTTCGTGGGCTCGTTTCAGTATACGCCCCGCGAGGGCGAGCCGATGGTCCTCGGCATTCTGCAGAGTCTGGTTGACAACCAGGGCGATGGCTGGTCGTGGATGCTGGAAGAGCTCGGTCGCTACTACGAGGGTTGTGCCACCCAGACGTTTCCTCAGTCGCTTCGGGCCCTGCTGCGCCGGCCGCTACTCGGTTGGATGGAAGACGCCAGTGCCGATGCGATAGATGCCGTGGGCCTCGGCTACAAGGCAGCCGTGATGCTGGCAAGGCGGACCGCAGAGATGCACCTTGACCTCGCCGCCGAGACCAGCAACCCGGCCTTTCGGTCCCGCTTGCTCGGGAAAGCCGAGGTTGGCGCGCTCTCGGTTCGTCTGCGCGAGCACGCACGGCAAGTCTTCGACGGCGTCAAGCTTGGCATCGCCGGTTTCGCCGACGAGGTGGTGGAGCACGCGGCGCAGGTGCTGGGGCGGCGGCGAGAGATCACCGATCGTTTTCGGCGCCTGGAAGATCTGAATCTGGCGCTCAAGGCGACTCGCATCCACGGCGACTATCACCTGGGACAGGTGCTGCGGGTGAAAGACGACTTCGTGATTCTGGACTTCGAGGGCGAGCCGGCGCGTCCACTTGCCGAGCGGCGGATGCTGCAGTCTCCGCTCAAGGACGTGGCAGGAATGCTGCGGTCGTTCAGTTACGTCGCTCAGGTCGGCTATTTGAATTTCGTGGCTCGCCACCCGCGCGACGCTGCGCCCTTGGAACCGTGGTCTAGACTGTGGGAGGCGTGCGTGTCGGCAGCGTTCCTCGGCAGCTATCGCGAGTCGATCGCGGGAACCGATCTGGCGCCGGCCGGGGCTGAGGACCTGGAGCTCTTGCTTGACGCATTTGTGCTCGACAAAGCCCTTTACGAATTGAGCTACGAGCTCAACAATCGCCCGTTGTGGATTCGCATTCCGCTGCTCGGCATTCTCGCGCTCTTTCATGAGAGCAAATAGGGGAGCGATGCGCGAGCGATGGAAACGATAGTCGAGTCGACGCATGGCTGAAGCAGATGCCTTTGCCTCTCAGATTGCTGAGTTGCTGCGCAGACAGCAGAGTGCGGATATCGTGGTCGGGCTTCCGACCTGCAATCACGCAGAGACCGCGGTCGGGATCGTTCGCGCGGTCCGCGCGGCGCTGCAGGGCCAATTCCCGGACAAGAAGGCCATCATCGTCAACGTCGACGGTGGCTCCACCGACGGAACCACCATCCGGCTCGCCGAGTTGGCCGACGCGGGTGGCGCGGTGCTGGCGCAGGTTCGGCTTTCGAGCCAGGACCTCGTGCTGCCCTACCACGGTGTGCCGGGCAAGGGGGATGGCTTCCGATTGGTCATGCAGGTCGAGCGACAGATGGAAGCCCGTGTGTGTCTGGTGTTGAGCCCGGACATCGAGGCTCTGCCGGCGGAGTGGATCTCGGCGTTCATCGCGCCGATCCTACAAGACGGCTTCGACTTCGTGGAACCGGTCTACCTTCGTCATCGATTCGACGGCGCGATCATCAGCAGCATCGTGCGTCCGCTGATTCAGTCCCTCTATGGCAAACGGATCGAGCAGCCGGTGGCCGCAGAATATGCGCTGTCGACGTCCCTCGTCGAGCGGTGCTTGGGATACAGTGCTTGGGAAAGCGACCTCGGAAGATTCGGTACTGACATTTGGACGCTCACGCAAGCGCTGTGTGGGCCGTTTAAGGTATGCCAAGTGCGCCTCGGGCTCAAGCACCGGGCATCGTCGGCTCCGCCCGTCGATTTGGGCGACACCCTGGCCCAGGTGCTGGGCTGCCTGTTCGAGGACATGGGCCGCAACGCTTCGGTTTGGCAGCGGGTCAGGGGCTGGGAGCCGGTCTCGACCATGGGCAATCCGGCCGCGGACGCGCCACCCGCGGTGAATTTGGATTTTCGGAAGATGCTGGAGTCTTTCTGCCTGGGGTTGCGCAATCTACAAGACGTGTGGTCCCTGGTGTTGGCCCCGGCTACCCTGCTCGATTTGCATCGGATCGCTCAACTTCCCGCCGGATCATTCGCCATGTCGGACGAATTGTGGTGCCGCGTGGTCTTCGATTTCTGTCTCGGCTACCGGGCACGCAGCATCAACCGCAGCCACCTGTTGGCTTCGTTTCCGCCGCTTTACTTGGGTTGGCTGGCGTCCTTCGTGCGCGAGATGCAGGATAGCAGCGATGACGACGGCGAAAGCCGTATCGCCAGGCTTTGTGGCGTCTACGCGCAACAGAAACCCTACTTGATGTCTCGATGGAGATCCCCCGACCGTTTCAATCCGTGAACCGATTGCCAAGAAAGGACAGCTCCTCATGTGGCACAACATCGAAGATTCCTTGAGCGCGGCGGTGGAGCGCGTTCTCGATGGGTTGGCAGGCCTTCTGCCGAGCGCACTGGCGATATTGCTGGCGCTGTTTTTTTCTGCGTTGCTCGCCTGGTTGATTCGCAGCGTCCTGCGACGGATGTTGCGCGGGGTGAAGTTCGACGCCCGAATGGAGCAATGGGGGTTCTCCATATTGGCGGAATTGTCACCAGGCCGAAGCCCGACGCGTCTGGTGTGCCGGGTGGTGAGCTGGGTGGTGATACTGTTCGGGCTCTTGGTCGGGCTGGTCGCGGTGCGGGCCAGGTTCACATCGCAGCTTCTCTTGCACGTGTTCGAATACCTGCCGCACTTGCTGGTTGCCTTGTTGGTCTTGTTCTTCGGAAGCTTGCTGGCGCGCTTCTTGGCCCGCGGCATGTTGCTGAAGATGGTCAACATGCAGGTGCAATCCGCCCGCCTCATCAGCGAAATCGTGAAGTGGCTGCTGATGGTGGTGACCTACGCGATGGCGCTCGACCAACTCGGCGTCGGCGGAGACATCGTGAAGATCGCCTTCGCGCTGATTTTCGGCGGTATCATGCTCGCGCTCGCCTTGGCTCTCGGCTTGGGTTCGCGCGAGGTGGTCAGTCGGGCCTGGGATAGGCAGCTCAAGGAACCACCGCCCAAGCAGGAAGAAACCGTCAGGCACATCTAAAAGTAACCGGCGATGGTCCAGTTAAGGCCGATCTCGTGGCTCGACGAGGTCAAGGTGGTGTTCGACACGGCTTCTCGCTCGTAGATGTAGCGATACATGGGCCCGATGCGTAGCGACCACGAATCCGCAAGGAAGAGCTCGACCCCCAGATCCACACCGGGAATCAGGAAGGTTGCGTTGCTGCCCTTGCTGGGAATCAGGAACTGACAGGCGAACGATCCCTCGCCAAACATTGCGATTCGGTCCGCCACCAAGAAGAAGCCACGCACGAATGGTCCGACGCCGGGTGACCAAGCCGAGCTTGAGCTGCTCGACGACAAATCGCCCAAGTAGAGCAGCTTGAGCGAAGCACCTGCCTCGAGGAAGTCGGCCAGGAACCTGCCGTAGCCGAGGCCAAAGCCGAAGAAGGTTTGACTGGTGGTCTTGCCCGAGGTGGTCGTCGAAAGATGGCTGAGCCCGGTTCCGGAGAACATCGGGACCGGATACGAGCTCTCCATGCGAAGCTCGTTGGTCCCCTCCTTCGGCATCGCGCGCGCGACGCCGGAGGCGAAAGACCAACCCAGGAACAACGAGGTGATAGCGAGGAACTTGAATGTGTTTGTCATGCCGCGCGCTTCTGCAACCGGGATGCCGCGCCCCATGGGTGGCGAACCACGCGATTTGGGAGGCGGCTGCAATGTCCGGCTTGTCCGCGGCCATGTCCGAACCGCGGCCGGACAAGGGTTTTTCCAGGAGTGCGCGGTCTTTGTGGTGGTCCGCTTCTTGAAGAGCTCTCGCTATATTGTGCCGTGGCGTATCGCCGCGACTATCCTCGCGGCGCAACTTGTCCTACGATACCGGAGGCCCCGCTCGATCCGCGGCGGTCGTCGCTGCGGTCGCTCTCGCCGTTTCCAATGCGCTTTTTCGCCAACCATGATTTCCGTCCAAGCCCCATGAAAGCTGTGCGGGCCGCTTGCGCCATGCTCGGGCTTTTGTGCGGATGTGCCGTGAACCAGGGCTTTCTTCGGCTGGAGGTGGCCAACCAGGCCGAAAAGACCCTTGGGTGTCCCAGCTCCCAAATCGACACGCACTGCACGGACAGCGACTGCTACCATGCCGACGCGACCGGCTGCGGGCGCACGATTCAGTACGCCTACCTGGGCGGAACCTGGAAACCCGTGGGGCCTCCGATTCCGGCAGCGTCGCCGGCCTGGGTAGGGAGCGAACCGGAACATCCGGGCTCGGCGACTCCGCCCGCCGCTTCAAACCCATCCGCCGATTCGGCCGGTGCTGGCGGGACAACTTCCTCCGCTCCGGCGTCCGAGGAGCAATCATCGTGGTGGTCGAGCTTGAAGAGCTTGAAGGTGGATTGGGGCAGCTCGGCCAAGCCAACGGCAGCGCCGAGCCCGGCGCCCGCGGTACTGCCATCACCCGCAGCCTCCGCAAAACCGGGCCCGATTCCGGGGGCGCCGCAACCCACCGCCTATGCCGTCATCATCGGCGTTGAGAAGTACCCGGGGCTGCCCGCCGCGACCGGGGCGCGCACCGACGCCGAGCTCTTCGCCCAGGTGGCGCGCACCTCGCTCGGCATTCCGGCCAACCACGTGCACCTGTTGCTCGATGCGGAGGCCAGTCGCGCGCGCATCGAACGCGACCTGGCTTGGGCCGCCGGCAGTGTCCCGTCGGGCGGACGGGTCTACTTCTTCTTCAGCGGGCACGGCGCTCCCGAGCCTACCGGGCGCGGGTCGTATCTCGTGCCGGTGGACGGTGATCCGCAGTACCTTGCGCAGACCGCACTGACCCTCGACGACACCATGGCCCGCATTCGTCAAAGCAAGGCCAAAGAGAGCATCTTCTTCGTGGATGCCTGTTTTTCAGGGGTGGGCCCGAGGTCAGTCCTGGCCCCGGGTCTGCGCCCCATTGTGCGGCTCAAGGCCGCGGGCGCGCCGGACAAAGTGGCGCTGTTCACCGCCTCGGGGCCCGACGAGGTGTCGGGCGCTGCCAACCAGGGCCAAGGTGGACTGTTCAGCTCGTACCTTTTGCGCGGGCTCGGGCGAGGTGCTGCAGATTTGAACGGGGATGGGCAGATCACGTTGCGCGAGCTCGCCGACTACGTTGGCCCGCGGGTCACGCGCGAGGCGGCCGGCGCAAACCGTGCGCAGAATCCAAGCTTGAAGATGGGCGACAAGCTGGCCCAGCCGGGCGAGCTGGTGCTCGCGTGGGGACTGCCGCCCGAATAGCCACAGGAGACGGCCGGTAGGGATGATCGCTATCTGCGCGAGCCTCGGCGCAAGACCACCACGGTCTGGTCGTCTTGCCGGTCGGCGGACCAGGCCTGGGCTTGTTCGAGGATCCGGCAGCAGATCTCGGTCGCGGGCTCGGCGTGAGCCTTGGTCGCGATCTCCAGGACACGGTCGAGGCCGAATTGGCGGTGGTCCAGACTGCGTGCTTCGACGACGCCGTCGGTGAACAGGATCATCACGTCGCCGGCCGCCAAGAATCCTTCATGGCTGCGGGTGGCCGACTCGATGCGTTCCAGCATGCCGATCCACGTTCCCTGCGTTTGGACTTGCTCACATTGTCGCGACTGCGCCCGCCAGACAAGCATGTCCTCGTGAGCGCCGGCGACCAGGTAGCGCCCGTCGGGGAAGAAGCGAAACAGCGACAGGGTCACGTAGTCGTCCCGCTTCAAGCGGCAGCGGACGTTGTCGTAGAGCACGCGATTGAGCAAACACAAGGGCTTGGCCGGATCAACCCAGGCATCGTTGCGCATGAGCGAGGCCAAGCCGCTCTGAAGCATGAGCATCACCAGGCCGGCGTCGAGGCCATGCCCCGACACGTCGCCAATCCCCAACCAAAAGCCGCCGTCCGCCGTGGGAAGAATGTCATAGTAGTCGCCGCCCACCTCGGTGGCGGTCTGCATGGAGGCCGCGATTTCCATTCCCGCGACGGACATCTCGCGGGGCAGGATCGAGGTCTGAATCCGCTGCGCGATGGCCAACTCGCTTTCCAGGTGGGCGACTGCCGCCCGGCGCTCAGCCTCGATGATTTTCGCCTGGTCCTCCTGGATGGTACGGAAGCTCTCTTCCAGCTTGCGGGTGCGGTCCTTGACCCGCGCCTCCATCTCCTCGTAGAGCCTGGCGTTTTCCAGCGAGATCGCGGCTTGCGTGGACAGCATCTCCAGCAATTCGACCCGGTCGGCGCCGAACACGTCGGCCGCCAGGCGGTTTTCGAGGTAGAGCATCCCGATCAGCTCTCCCTGCCGGATCATCGGCAGGCAGAGGATCGACTGGGGCTTGTGCTCGGCAAGGTAAGGATCCGGGGAGAATCGGTTTGGCTCGGAGGCGGTGGTCAGCACGACCTTTTCGCGTGCGTGGAGAACGAAGTCGATGATGGTGCGGGGCAACTGCGCGACGGGCTCGGGCCACGCGCTGGCCGTCCCTGCGGGTTGGGCATGGGCTTGCAACCGGAACCGGGTGAAGTCGTCCGAGCTCCGCCCCGTCGCGCACTCGACCCAGAGCTCGCCGTTGCGAAGCAGGAGCAGAAGTCCGCGCTCGGCGCCTGCCTGTTCGATGGCGATCTCCATCAGCCTCGCCATCAACCGCGGCAACAGGATCTCGCCTGAGAGGGCTTGGGCGGCTCGCGCGAGCGCGATGGCGTCGAAGCTGTCGGTACGCACCTCGCCCGGCCATCCCGCGGCGGGTATCTCGGCGGTCAAGGCATGCGCACGATGGCGCGGCTCGAGGACGTGGGCCGCAAGTTGCTTGGCCTTTCGGGACGCGCCCCAGCGAGCATACGCGATGCTCGCATTCTTGAAGTAGAGCTCCCTGGCCATCTGAGCCCAACCACGACGTTCGGCGTACCTGCCCGCCTGCTCGCTGGCCAGTGCCTCGTAAAGTACCGCGCCCGCATCGCGCGCGAGCTGGATAGCCCGCGCGAAGAGGGTCAGCGCTTGGCCGTCGTCGCCGCTCGACGCGCATAACTCGGCAGCAATCAAAGCGTGGCGATTGCCGAAGGTGGTGGGCGACATCTCTGCCCAGCGGCGATACGCCGCTTCTTCGGACTTGAGCTGTGCGAGGGCGGCGTCGCCTTTGTCGCCGCCTGCCCGAGCTTGCTCGGCCAGCAACAACGCTTGGAAGAAGCTGGCCTGCGGCCCGTTGAAGTTCCCTGGTACCCCAGGTTGGGATCGCGCCACACAGAGACCTGTGCCCGCGGTGTCCCCTGCGAGATACCTTTCGATGGCCAGGAACTGAAAGTGACACGAGACCACGAAGGGATTGCGGCTCTCGACTATCTTGCGCTCGGCTTCCGCGTCGTCCGGACCGAGGGCCGCACCCGACGAAGCTCGCAGTCGCTCGACGACCCGGCGTAGCGACGCGACCACGTCATGGTTGGTGACGTCTCCCGTGCGGTCGATGAGGTCGGCGGCATTGCGGGCGACCTCGGCGACGTCATCGAGCGGATCGCCGATCTGAAACACGAACACCGCCTGTCCCATGGCGCAATAGCACGCGTAGAGGTAGTCGCCGACCTCCAGCGCCGCCCGGAGTCCCTGGCGAAGGTGTTCCACGCTTTCCTCAACATCCTTGGTCCAGAACGCGACGAAGGCGCCCAGCAGGAAGTGAATTGTGCACGCGATGGCCCGGCCGCCCAAGGCTTGATTGAGACGAAGGGCTACCTGCCCGGTCTCGTAGCCCTTCTGCACCTCACCCATCATGACCTGGACATGGGCGAGACACGCACAAAAATAGGCCGAGACGGGCGCGTTGCCCTGTCGCAATGAAAGATGTACGGCGCGCGCGACCACCAAGGTCATTAGGGCGGGATTGATTTGCGCGGCCGCAGGCATAATGCGATGGAGTGCCTCTAGCAAGAGCAGGCTGTTCCTGTCGGTCATGGCAGGCGAGTCGAGCAGCGCCGAAGCACCGCGCGGGCCCAGCATGGCGAAGATGGACCCAAGCTCGGCGCCGATGGCCGGTCCGACGGCCTCGGGTGAATTGGGAAAGTCCATCCCGAGGATTCCAGCCGCCTTGAGCCCGCATTCGATGGCGTCGGCCATGCGATTCATGCTTACGAGAACCAGGGTTCGTAGCACAAGCACGGTGGCACGGTCGAAGTCGTCCCTGGCCTGGCCGTGGGCAAGCTCGAGCGCGCCCAGTGCGTGGTCGAGCTGACCCGTGGCGATTTCACATTCCGCTCGGCAGATCTGCGCCTGAAAGACAATGTCGTAGTCGTCCCGCCAAGCACCGGGCCCGAGAAGCTCGCAACAGACGTCGAGATGCCGGAGCGCGGTTGCGTGTGCGGCGGCGTCCTCGGCTTTCCGACCGGCCGTGAAGTTCAACTTGGCCAGCGTCTTGCGCTCGCTTGCACCTTTGATGAGAGCCGCGCCCAAGTTCAAGTGGTTGACGGCCTCGAAGAGCCTGCGGTCGTCCCCAGTCGCGCCGCCGGAAAACCGCAAGCGGCCGATGCGAAGGTGCATCTTTCGCCGCTGGTCCTCAGCCAGTGTGACGTAGGCCGCCTGCTGGACACGATCGTGGAGGAAACGATAGCTGGGGCTGTGCTCATCGTCCTGCCCATTCGGCACCACCTCTGCCGGCCCAAGGTCGGCTTCGTGGAGAAACGACTGGCCGGGGTCGAGCGGAACCACCAGGCCTTCGCGTAACGCGTGCCAAAGCGCTCGCCCCACGTCGGCCGTTCCACGTTCCGCAACCAGCGCCAAGGTCCGGCGGTCGAACTGCTGTCCGATGCATGCGGCGATTCGCAGAAGATCCTGCGTCTCCTGTGGCAGGCGCTGCAGTCGTGCGACCATGAAGTCGACCACATTGTCGGTCGCCATCGCCCGCTCAATGCCCTCCAGGCGGAAGCACCACTGGCGCTTGCTCGCGTCGAAGCGGACCAGTCCGTCGTGATAAAGCGTGCCGAGGAATTGTGCAAGAAAGAAGGGATTCCCCTCAGTCTTCTCCAGGGCAATTCGGGCCAGCGGTCGAATCGCGGGCGGCTTGGCCGCAAACGTGTCGCCCAGCAGCCGTTCCACAGCTCCCTCGTCCAGCGGTCCAAGCTTGATCTCGGTGATCCTGGTGCCCAGCCGGCGCATGTCGGCCATGGCGCCGGTCAGCGGGTGGGTGGGATCCACCTCGGCGTCGCGGCACGCGCCAATGACGAGCACGAAGCCCGGATTGGGCGCGCTGAGGAGAAGCTGGATGATGCGCAGCGAGGCCGCATCTGCCCACTGCAGGTCATCGAGGAAGAGCACCAACGGATGGTCTGCTGCCGCGAAGACCTGCAGGAATGCTAGGAAGGTCGCTTCGAACCGGTGTTGCGACTGCGCCGGATCCAGCTCCTCGACCGGCGGTTGCGCACCCAAGACCAAAGCCAACTCGGGCACGATGTCGGTCACCACACGGCCGTTGTTGCCGACGGCACCAAGGATCCTCTGCCGCCATCGCGCGAACACCGTCGGAGGTTCGGCGAGAATGGAACGAAGCATTTCGCCGCAGGCCTGGATGATGGGCGCATAGGGGATGCGGCGGCCGATGGAATCGAACCTGCCCGTCGCGAATCGTGCGCCGGTCGCAATCTGCTTTTGCAACTCACCCACCAGCACCGATTTGCCGACGCCGGAATGACCGTAGACGAGGAGAAGCTCGGCGCCTCCCTGGCAGGCGCGCTCGAGGGTTTGTAGCAGCGTCGCCAGCTCCGCGTCGCGACCGTATAGCTTCTGGGGAATGCGAAGCTCGTCGGAAAAGTCCTGCTCCGCGAGCGGAAACGGCGCAATGGTCCCGGTTCGCACCAGCGACTCCTGACAACCAGCCAGATCGGCCTTGAGGCCGGAGATGTCCTGGTAGCGATCCTCGGCGTTCTTGGCCAGAAGACGCATGACCATGTCAGAGACGGTGCGTGGCCAATCGCCGCGGACCATGTGCAGCGGCATGGGCGCGCGTGCGATGTGGCCGTGCAAGAGCTCAAGCGGATCATTGCTCGGGAATGGCAAAGTGCCGGTGGCGAGCTCATATAGGGCCACGCCCAGCGAGTAGAGATCCGCTCGCCGGTCCACCGAGCGATTCATGCGTCCGGTCTGCTCTGGCGACATGTAGGCCAGGGTTCCCTCCAGCCGACCGGTGCGTGCGCCACGGCGGTCGGCCAACGTCAGACGCGTGGCTGCCGCGAAGTCGATCAGCGTCACCGCGCCGGTCTCGCCGTCTCGGAAGAAGTTCTCGGGCTTGATGTTTCGGTGAATGACGTGATGGCGGTGAACCGTCTCGATGGCGTCGACCATCGCCTTTGCGGTGTGAAGAAAGGTCGCAAGGTCCGGGCGCCCGCTCTCGACCAGCCGGTCGAGTGATTCGCGCCCGGGGTCGTCCATGACCAAGGCCACGCTGTCGCCCAGGTCCTCGACGCCCAATCCCTTCGCGATCCCGGGCCCGACAAGCGAGCCGAGAATGGAGTGCTCGTGGTGCAGGCGGGCCAACTCGGTCGTCGTCGGTCTTCCAGCGTGTGGAGATTTAAGGAGAACCGGCCGCAGGTCTGCGTTGCGGTGGCCCCGGTAGAGCGCGCCATCCGCGTTCTCGCGAATCTTTTCCGCAATGGTGAAACCGTGCTCTCCCCGAGACATACACAGATCCTATCGCCATTTGGACGGCGCGTCTTGAGGCTGGGGTGTCCGCCCGGATGCGCCGTCCGGCGGCCCTGGAAGAGGATTCTCCGGCGGAAACAAGTTGCGGACGGACAGCACGACAATCCATGCCATCCGCCCGCTCGCCTCCCTGTCAGCAGTGAGATCTGGCTACTGTTGTTCCGGTTCCAGGGGCGGCAGTGGGCCTTCGGTGGAGGCGTCCAATTCGGCAAACGATTGCTCGGCACGATCGACGATGGCCTGGCGCACTTGCTCGTCGAGCTGGCTCATGTTCTTGATCTGGTCGCGGAAGGCGTCGACATCCAAGACCATGAGCGCGTAGAAGCTGCCCGCGTTCGACACCCACGAATCTTCCAGGCGCGTGCCTGACAAGGTCATGTCGGTGATCTGCTTCCCGGTATCGGTGATGTACTGTTCGTTGTTGAGCTTGTTCCCCGGTCCACCTTGCACGGCGGCCTGGTAGTCCTTGAGCATGCTCTTGCAGCGAACCTTCAGGCTTCTGGCAATCTCGGTTCGGCCACGGCCCTCGGCGGCGGTTCGCGCGAGGCCCGGATTGGTCATACCGCCAACCGCACCGACGCCGCAAACCAGCTTCTTCTTCTCGCCGAAGAAGGCACCGCAGCCCTTCTTGACCCACGCCGGGGCATCGGCCAAGTCTGTCTTCATCGGGCTGACCGCCGGAGGTGGCGGAGCCACAGGAGGGGGCGGCGGGGGAGGCGTTGTCGCGCAACCGAGGAGTGCGCTCCCGGTGAAGATCAAAGTCGACAGCGAGACAGCTAACTTGGACATGGTTTCTTCCTTTGCTGTGATTGGGGGAGGGTTCCAGACCTGCTACCAGGCAACGTGACCTGGGGTCTCGACTGAGCAAGCCTCGTGCCGCTCTCCGCGCGCCACAATACCAGAAAAGCCGCAGCGCCTGTCTGGTTTCCGGGATGTCCGCCCCGGGCCGCGGACACCGTGATTCCATGTTCGCGGACATGGACAGCAGATCTTTTCAACAGAAGCGCAACCGAATGGTACCGTGCGCCGTTCCAGGCCGACGGGCTTGTACCGCAACCGCCGCTACGGCACTATGCTTTCCCGTGAAGATGGTTGGAAGCTCCATAAGGCCTGGGCTGCAAGGGGCGCGAGTCGTGTCTCTCGCGGGCGGGCACAAGGGGGATGGGGATCGGTGAAGTTTGGCCTTCTTGTGGCCGCACCTCTGCTGGCCTGCGCATCCGCGCCGCCGGCAGCTCCCCCTGCGGGCTCGGCCACGCAACCCACTTCGGAAGCGAGCCTCCTGGCGCTCGAATTTCGCAACGGTCCCGCGTGGCTGATGAAGTGCGACCTGGCCTTTGCCGGTCAGAAGCAACCTCCGATCTGCGGCGTCGACGGCATCATTGATGCACAGAACCCCATGTTGGCGCGGACCGGTGCCGAAGCAAAGGCTCGCGCCAACCTGGCCAAGAGAATCAAGACCGCGGTCCGTGCCGGGCTGGTTGCTTACCAAGTCAAGCGAATGTCCAGCGAGCAGGAAATCGATGAGCAATACGTTGAAGACACTTCCAGGGAAATCGCCGAGATGACTTTGGCTGGGGTCAAAGTGTACGACACCTACCGTTCGCCGCAGGGGTCGGTCTGGGTCATGGTCGCCATGGATGTGGATTCGTTTCGCGGGCAAGTCCAGAGCCTGAGCCGATACGACGAAGGTTTGCGCAAGGAGATCGTTGAGCGCGCCGAAGACTCGTTTCGAGCGCTTGACGATGCTGTGAAAGGCGAGTCGGGGGCTTCCCACGCAGGGGCCGTGGGGCCGGCTCAATGATGCCAATGATGGGCAGGCCGGCGCTGGCCTTGATTGCGTGCAGTCTTGCCGCTTGTGCGGGAAAGGCAACGGCGCCGGTTCGTCACGTGGAAACCACGCCGCCAGCACGGCCCGCGAAGAAGTCGGAACCGCCCTGGCTGGTCCAGTTTCCTTTCGTCTGCGCCCTCGGCGAGTCCGGACCAACCTTGGTTCCGACCGACGCGCTCGCTGAAGCACGCCGAAACGCGCGCTCATTGCTCGCGACTCAAGACGCGGAACGCCAGACTCGCTCCGCAACGGTGGTTACCAGCACGGGCAGCGAGACCAAGGTTCGCGAGCTGGTGCTGGAACAAAGCCAGGGCACCATCCAGAATTCCGAGATCGTTACCATGTGGTACGACGCCTCAGGCGTCGGCCCGTCCGGGGCCGTGGGCTCTGCCTACGCAATTGCGTGTCCACTGCGCGATATCCCTGCCGATGCCCACACCTGGATTGCGCACTGGCGTGAGCACCGGAACGGTCCCACCTGGCTGTACACGTTGCTTGGGCAAAGAAGCCGCCTGTGCGTGGTGGGTGTGTGCGGCCCGACCCTGAAGAAGTCCGACGCTAACGACAACGCCGAGGAGATTGCGCGTGCCGAGTTGGCCCAGGCCATCTCGCTGCATGCCGACGCTGCATCGGCCGTGTTCGAGGACGACGAGACCTTGTACGCGGCGGTGACCCGCTCCTGCGACGGTTGCGCCGAGAAGGCCAAGGGCGGCAAGGTTGTCGAACGCTGGTTTGATGACAATGGCGAGGGCCCGCTGCCGTTTGCTGGCACGGCGTATGCTCTCATGTGCCTGGATTCTTAGCCCAAGAAGAGAAAATGAGGAGATTGATCATGCTTCAATATGGAACGTGCTTCGTGTTTGTGCTCTTGTCGCTCGCGGGCTGCGCTTCAAATACGGTCGTCGTGCGCGTGGACGACAACGGGCCCGAGACCCGCGAGGTTCAGAAGCTGGACTGCAGCGTGTACGACACCCGCGGCGACGTTATGCGCACGGGCATCGACTTCGGCATCCTGTTCGGCGTGTCGCAAGGCGGACCCTATGTGGAGATAGCGAAGAGCGCCGGCGTGAAGTGGGATAGGGGGGTCAACCTGATGGTCAACCAATACAAGGAGGTCTGTTCGCGCTTCAATTCCGGCGGCATCTCCCAGAGCGCCTACAACACGCGGGTGGCTGAGCTCGATCAGCTCTGGGCGGAGGCGCAGGGGATCCGGCAGAGCGCCGACGAGACCATTCGGTCGCATGGCCAGGGCTCCTTCAATGAATTGGACCGCGCAACCCCGGACAACCCGGGGGCTCCCAACGAACAGCGGCAGCGCATCGTGGTCGCCATCGATGCGCTGATGGTCAGGCTCGGCGCCCAATGACGGGGCTGTCATCCTGGATCGTCACGCTCGCGTTGGTCTTCGCGGCCGGGCGTGCGCCGAAGACCGATTCGCGCGAGGAGGTCGCGCGAGCTTTTTTCGCCGCGGCCAAGTACCAGGAGGCCATCGACATCTACTCGCAGTTGTTCGCCCAATACGTGCACCCCGACTACATCTATAACATCGGCCGCTGCTACCAGAACATGGGTGACCCGGACAAGGCGCTGCAGAGCTTTCACGAGTTCTCGCGCAAGGCCAAGAACATCTCCCCCGAGCTGCGCAAGGAGCTCGACGCGCACATCAAGGAGATGGAAGCGCTCAAGGCCGAGCGCGACGATTTGAACAGCAAGCTTGCGGTCACGGAGCGGGAGATGCCTGCCGAGGCACCGCCTGGTATGGCCACGTCCCCGGGCAAGCGAACCGGGGCCACGTCGGCCGGCACCTCGCGCGTCGAATCGGGCGCAAGCAGCAAGCCCGAACCGTCGTCCGCGGCGGACGTCGACCGCTACCTCGCCCGACTGCGCGCCAGCCCCGAGAAATACTGGCGTGAACGTGCCATCAAGGTGGACGAGGCCAAGTTGGAAAAGACCGTCGCCCTGGTCAAGAACGCCAAGCCCAGCGATGCTCGCCTGGCCGACTATCAGTTGCACCTGGCCAACCAGTTTGCCGGCAAGCACTTCTTTCTTCGCGTCGAGGAGCTGGAATCGAAGGCGGACGGTGCGGGGAATTCGCACAAGGTAACCACCGGCGCGCGCAAGCTCGGTCCCGAGATCGCGTCGACCTTCAGCACAGCAGCCGGATATTACCTGGCAGTCAGCGAGAAGAAGGATTTCGCCAAGATGGACGAAGTGCTGCTCGGCCTCGGGGTTCTGCTGCAAGCCAACAATATGGAAGAGCGTGCGCGCAACGTCCTTTTGCAACTTCTGCGAAGCTTCCCCAAGTCGAAGGAAAGTGAGGCCGTCAGAGGCGCCGGCCGGGATGACTAGTGCCCCAACCGAGATCCCACAATGGACATCATCGCAAAGCTTGTGTCCCATGATTGCAGGCGCAGCGCCGGGCGGATCGCGCGAACATTGACCGGCGCTCTGTCGTTGCTGGCGTTTTCTTTCGCGAGTGGATTCGCGCCGCCAAGTCAAGCCCAGCCGCGCCAGGTATCTCCGCAGACGGTGGCCGCGCCGCCCGGGCAGGCCGCCCCCGTGCGGGTTTCGTCGCCAGCCCTGCCTGCCTGCACGCGGGAGGAAAACCAGGCCATCGTAGGTGGCACGCAACGTCTCGACGAGGACTTCGTCTATGGCGCCGGCGAATCCTCAGCCTTGCAGACGGCGTATGACCTCGCCATCGCCGACGCAATGAAGACCTTGGAGGTCAAGTTGCGCGGCGACGAGAGCGTCTACGAAAGCGAGGGCAGGCGGAACGGCGTGGGCCAGTCGGAAATCTTGGTCCAGCAGAACGTGCGCGTTCAGATCGACCAACGCAGGGCCGGCTGTACGCGGGTCGGCGCTTGTCTTGGTCCGAGCGGCTCGGTTCGAGTTCGTGCGCGCTGCCCGCGCTTTTCGGAAATGGAACAGAAGCTGCGCCAGGCCGCGGAAAGGCTGGCCGCGGCCTTGCCGCCTTCGGCGACCGTGATGGTGCTGCCGCCCACCGATGAAGGCGACACCTATACCCAACTCGGCTATCAAGCCCAGGGCATCTTGCAGCAGCGATTCCAGCCGCCGCTGCTGCATCCCGCGCAGAAGCTTTACCTACCGGGCAGGTCGTTGTCCGAGGATGCAAAGAAGCTGCTCAACCCGACCAAGCTGTGGCGTGAGCACGGCGTGACCCACTTCGTGGTGGGAGAGACCTCGGCTGTGTCGGGCAATCAAGTGGAATTCCGCCTGCAACTACAGCTTGCCTCGACCGAGGAAGTGTTGCCGCAGTCGTTGTCCCGCTTCGAGCTGACCTTGGAGCCGCAAGACCTGGAGAAGCTGGCCATCAAGGGATCGCTGTTTCCGCAGAAGGCCGCGCTTGATCTGGCAGGAACCACCGGCGACAAGGGGGTCGAAGTCCGCCTGTCGTCGACCAAGCTGCGCGAGGGCGAGAATGTGGAGATCAGCCTGCGAATCGCGCAGCCGGCCTACGTCTACGTCTTCGACATCTACGAAAATGGCAAGGCATCGCTTCTGGTTCCGGGCCCGGCGCTGCCCAACAATCACCTTGAGGCGGGACGTTGGTACACCTTCCCCGACGACGAGTGGAAGAAAGCAGGCTATCTGCTCAAGGCGTGCCCGATTCCCGGCGACAAAATCAATCGCGAACGCATCAAGGTCATCGCGACGTCCAAGCCCATCAACTTGCAGCTCGACCGTTACACATTGAGAGATTTGGCTGACTTGAAGGAAGGACCCAAGGGCCAGATCGCCGAGCTGGTGCGCGAGATCGCCGCCCTCCAGCGCGCCGGCGTCAGCATCGCCATCGCAACCACCACCTATGACATCACCGCGCTCCCCCACAAAAGCACCGGCTGCCCGAAGGAGTAGCGGTTCCACGTCCTGGTCGGGGAAGGTGCAAGCCTTTTTTCATCTCCAGGTCTCGATCCGAAGCCCTTCCTTTCTCATCCGTCGCCGTGTTCTCTGTGTCCTCTGCGGTTAGAATTCGGAAAACAGCCGCGAAAATTCGAGGAGACATCGCATGGGCCGGAAGTTCCGAGCAGTCAGCAATCGCAAGACACACGGGTGCGCCCGACCGAGCTTGCAGCTTGGAAGAGGCGTTCTGCGAGTCCTTGCAGTAGCCGGACTGGGCATGTTGTCGGCATGTTCCGACGGATCCCATGGCGTAAAGCCCGACGCGGCGGCTGGCGCTGGTGGCTCGGGCGGAATCGTCGGCACGGACGGAATCGCCGATACCGGCGGCGGGGCGGATGAAGCCGATGCGGCGAGCTCTCCCGACGCCGCTGGCGACGCGAGCGACCGGGGCGACACGCCCGACGCAGCCGCGCCAGACGCAGAGGGTGGCAGCCAAGATGGCTCCACAGTGCCCATCGACGCCGGCTGCGGCCTGTCCACAATTTCGGTTGCCCGTCTGCCGCCTATCAGCTTCACCGCCTATCACACGCAGCAACAGATCTCCGACTACCTGCAGGCGGCGGCCACGGCCCTGCCGGACGTGGTGCAGTTCCATGTGCTCGGCCAATCCATCCAGGGCCGCTACCTTCCTTACCTGGCCATTAATGCGACCTGCCTGTCGAAGCCGCCGGCCATCTTCTTGAACGGAACCCACCACGGGGACGAGCCATCGAGCACCGAGTCCGTGCTCGCGCTTCCCGACTATCTGCTGAGAACCAGCCAAACTGACAGCAACGTCAAGAACCTCATCGGGGAATACGCTTTCTACATTTTGCCCATCGTGAATCCGGACGGACTGGCTGCGAGCACACGGACCAACGCCGCCGGATGCGACCTCAATCGCGACTATTCGTACCCAGGCCGCAGCGACGCGGATTCGTTCAAGTGCCCAGAGACCCAGCTCATCAAATCACTACAAGATGCGCTGGTCTTCCATAGCGCCCTTGCCTTCCACAGTGGCGCGCAAGAGGTGGTCTGGCCGTGGTGTTACACCGCCGACGCCACGGCCGACGACAGCTTCTTCACCTCCGCCGGCAAGCTGGCCGCGCAGGCCATGAGCTTCACCGTGTACCAGCAGTCCTACGATGACTACCCGACCCAAGGCGAGTACATCGACTACGCGTACTGGAAGAACGAGACCCTCGCCGCCACGTTTGAAGTGTCGAATGACAAAACCCCGAGCACAAGCGCGCTCGCGACCGTCGTTGCCAACGCGTGGAAGGGCACGCGCGCCTGGCTGCAGGCGACTGCCGGCCACGACGCCGGCACTCTGGCGGCCGAGCATCGTGGCGTGCGTCTCCGCTTCCCCCGAGCCACGCCCGTCGACGGCAAGAACCGTCTGGAGTAGCGCGTATCGAGGCACGCGCGGAGGCTCTCCAGGCAGGCCCGTCAGAACTGCGTGATGAACTTCCAGGCCCCCCGCGGGTCCCAGATGGTCGTCGCCTGGATCCACTGGTTCCCATCCGTGCGGGCCGTAGAAGACGCAATACTCGGTCGGGTACCCGCCGAGCCGGGGCGATGCTCACAACAGATCCTTGAAATCAAGATAGCCCTTCCTGGCCAGGCGGTTGATGGTCGTCGCCGCCTCCCCTTTCGCCTGGCTGTCGTCGGAGGTCCGTGCGGCAGCGAGGATGGTCCTCGCGGGAACGCGAAAACTGAGGATGGCGGCCCCATTTTCGTTTGCTTTCACGATCAGATCCAAGCACGAGACGACCTTGGCAAGGTGGCGCGGCGCGAGTTCCGCTAGCCGCTCGACATCCTTCGGAGCGAACTTCGGTGCAAGGAACCCGGCGGCGGGCGTGTCGAGGGTCTGGAGGGCGGCGAGGAAGTTATCGATGGACCAACTTTCGTCGAAGCACCCAGACGAGAACCACCAACTGAACGTTGCCAATTCCTCCGGACGCCCGACAGCGAAGCGTCTGACCCAAAGGGCCTTCAGACGAGCGAGTACCTCCGCTTTCGGCGGGCCATCGGTGTGGAGCCAACGGCCAATGTCTTTGACAAATTTCCCGGTCACGGAGGCGGGGGCGTTAGAAAGAAACTTGTCCAGCAGCTTATCCCGCTCGCCGAAGGCAATCTGTGCGTGCCAGTAGAGGCGTGCAAGATGGTTCCCGATGGCCTCGGCCAACTTCTGACCGCGTTTGTCGAGGACGGCATCGCTTCGCAATTCGTCGATCGCGATTAGGTATCGCCAACGCAGAATGTGGAAGACCTCCAGGGTCAGGAGCCTATCGTGCTTCAAATAGGTCTCCCACGCGATGTCGCGGCCCTGCTCGTCGGGCCTGAACAGTTGACGAACATACGATTCGCACCACGCACCGTCCAGGTACGCGAGTGCGTCCATCCCATCTACGAGCATTGCGCGAACCGAAGTGGAGCGCTCATTGACCTTCACATCGAGCGCATGGCGAACCTCGGCGGGGAGACCCTTTGAGGCATTCTTCCTTGCAAGCCAACGGGCATAGTCTATGGCCGCGCGAACCGCCACCGCTCGCACGCGGTTGAGCGCGAGGAACATCGGATCGCTTGACTCGACTTCTGCCTCCGCGCCGTTCGGATCGTCGAGCGTGGGAACGATGGCGGCCCACACGATCCTGCGTATGTCGACCGGGACCGGCACGCTGTCTGAACTCATGGCGTCCGACAGGAGCCAAAGGACCTCGAATCGCGCATTGCGCCAGTGGCTATCGTCATCGAAAGGAGGTCCCTTTGGGTTAGAGAGCTTTCGTGGGTGGGACGTGGCCCACGCGCACAGATCAAGCACCGGCTTCCAATCGAAAGCCCGTCCGGCCTTGACGGCCGCCCCAAAACCGCGGAGAGCGCCGGGAAGATAGATTGGCTGAAGACGCTTGAGATCCCCGGCGGCAGCCGCGTAGCTCTCGGATTTCTGCCCGACCACCCTCTCGAGGGTACGCGAAAGCTCCCTCGGTTCCGGACTGCCGAATTCGGACGATGGCTTCCACGAAATGATGGCGTCGACCGCTTGGCGGGGCGTCATCCGGGCGAGTTCTTCATCTCGGAATGGAGAAGTTGGCCGGATGAAGCGTTGGTGAGATGAGGGCTCGGCATCCGCAGCGGGTACATCCGGATACTTTGCCTTGAGCGACTCGTATCTTCGCTGCCAGTCCTTGGGCAAGAACTCTGAGAAGGTGGCAAGCCATTCCAGTCTCCATGTGTCGGCATAGGTGCCCGAGGTGTCCGGAAAATTCGGGCCGTCGTCGATCCAGGAAAGGATGGTTCCTTGCTGTTCCTCGCTGAGGCTCTTGAAGCAAATCCGCAACAGCCGCGCATACTCGGGCCCGGTCAGGTCGAAATACGAACGGTCGAGAATCCGCGAGATCGCAACATCGAGTGCTACGGTCTGGAATCGCTGCAGGAGAAAAAGCGCCAGACGGCGGAAGAACACCCAGCGTCGCTTTTCAAGCGACGTAACGAGGTCGGCTAGACGTGATGGGTTCGATTCAACCAGGCGAATCGCCGAGTCTCGAATCGCGGACGCGAGATGGGCACGGAGGTCGCCGTTGTGATTCTCCCCATGTTCATCGATCTCTTTTCTCCAGTTCCACGAATAGTCCTCCCACGCGTCGCTGCCGTTCTGGTGAATCATGGCGAGAACCTGACCCAGCAGTTCGGAAAGTGTGGCAAAGGAGGAGTCTCCCAGCTTCTGGATGGTCGGCAGGAGCCTCTCCATCGTTCGATCCAGATCCCAGTGGGGCAGTCGAGCTTCCGGATCCTGACGGGAAAAGCCAGGTTCCCCATCTTCTGGTGATGGAACAGGACGCAACAGGGCGGCAAGCACGCGCAGCGCGGCCGGTTCGTAGCCTTCGCCCGTGAGCTTCTCGAAGAGCCCGACGACATTGTCTTCCAGGGGATAGGCCATGGAATGGCTTGTATCCACATTCAACCAGTCGTCGACCCGATCGGCGAAGGGTTCCGCCAGCTTTGCGGGCAACGATCGGGCGATCCCGGCAAGCGCCGCGCACACGGAGACATTTTCCGTTTTCGGAACGGCCAGCGCGATTCGGGCCACATCGCGAGGGTTCGCCGCAGCCATCTGGGCGAGATAGTGGAGCGCGGGCCAGCCAGGGTGTTCCACGCCGTTTGGACGTTGAATGGGATCGGGCGGCCTGGCGAAGAATCCAGCCTTCTCGAGTGGCTTGATCCAAGCCGGCTCGTTCAACCTGCCAAAGAAGTACGAGAGCGCGACGGGGTCTTGGGGAATGCTTCCACGCAGTCTCTCGGCATCCTTTTTGGTTGGAGCCGGATTTGCGAGCATTTCGTCCAGTCGCTGAAAGACGATGAGGAATTTTTCGTCCAACGCATTCAGAACCGGATCCAGAAACTCGAATTCAAAGGTCTCCCAAAACTGAAGAAAGCCCGCATCTATCGGACGTGGCGGTGCCAGATCGTTGCGATGGGCTCGGGCGTGTAGGGGGCGCTGATTCCTCTTCTTCGTGATGAGCGCAAACCAAGCGTGCGCTATCGGACCATCCATAGGTATCCCGAACGCGGAAAGCGCAGAGCGGATCGATTCGTGGTGTCTTTTGCTCTGCGAAGGATCGTCGTCTTTCTTCCCATCCTTCGACTCGATCCCATCCATGCCGTTCAGTATCTGACGGAGCGAGCTCTCGATCTCGCGCGCCAGGTGAGCTACTAGATGACTTGCCGCCGGAAGCTGTGGCTGCGTGGCCAGAATCTCGATGGCAGAACGGTAGTAACCTTCTGGGCCACCTACTTTGGCGAGTCCACTGATGATTCGTCCGCGGCGGGGATCATCCAGCGAAAACTGTTTTGCGGATGGCATAGCCGCACCTGCAGAGACTAGCAGCTTGCGAAGGTGTTCCTCTGCGAGCGCGCGGTCGCGCAGTCGGCCTCCGCGAAGTGCGTCGACGAGGCAAAGCGCTTCATAGAGCTTTGGATCCTTCTTGGCAGCCTTCGGAACGGAACGGTAGAGCGGCGCGAAAGACTCGCCTCGGACGGTGCCGTCGGGATCTGGCCATACGGGTGGTGGTTCGGCTCCCAGACCTACGAGTTTGTCGAGCGGCGGTGCTCCATGCGCTGTGGGCATGCCGCGCGTAAGCGGGCCGCGCTCGGGAGCGAACGCACTCCTCAGGCCTTGAACCAGGAAATCGAGAAGAGCGATGCGATTGGCCCGTCGGTTGACATCGACGAGACCGGCCACGGTGGCGCGTTTTACGGCACCGTGGACCTCGGAAAGGCTCATCTCGAGCGCAGCAGCCAATTCAGGGTATGTTGGTCTGGCCTGCGGTGCGGCAAGTGCAAGCTTCACCGCGACGACGACATCCTGTGGTCGTATCGACATGGATTCATTATAGTTTCGTGTTTCGCGAAACGCAAAACTATGTCGATACCGGAGGAGTCTTTCGGGCGATCCTGTGGAGCCGAGCTCTCAGCTGCGGAAGACGCGCCTGGCTCGCGCTGTCACCGCGCAGTTGGGCAGGAAGCGACTCAACGAACGCCTCGTCGGTCAGGAGTCGCGCGATCTCCCTGCCGAGGTAGTCCCGGATCTCAGGTGTCGCCGACTCGACCTCCTCCTCGATGGTGAGGCGACCGTCGACGACGGCAATGATGTCCTCGAGGTCGTGACTGAGAAAGTCACCCCGGCCGCGATTGGCGAAGGCTTCAAGCTTGGTCGCCAAGAAGCAAGCTGGGGATATCAGGCGAATATTCGGTCCACCGGAAAACTGGTAGCGTTGTGCCTGGGCAACCGATGTCGGATACCAGCGATTGCTGAAACCGAGAATTCCAGATGCGGCGGGCATGATGTCCACTTTGGTCTCATCGACTACCCATCGGCAGATCACGCCTTCGTCGAGAACTTCGCGAAAGCCCCGGCTCAGCAGCTGGGAACGAAAGCTGTTGTCGAGGTATTCCAGCACCGTGATCTCCACGATGAGATCAACGTCCTTCGTCGGCCTGGGAGGGGCCGCGCCGGGCTCGGTGATGAAGAGGCCAAGCGTCGCTCCTCCGAGAAAGACCACCCGTTCGGCGAGCGAGTCCAGCCGCTCGGCCACGAAGCGAATCGCCTGCACGCTGTCCAGCAACATCGGGAATCGCGGTAAGCATCCATCCGTTCCCGATTCGGCGAAACAGAAGAGTCGTGCCTTGCAAAGATCATCAACCTGCACATTCCCAAGGCCTCTTGATCGTGCGCGGCAAAGTTGGCGGGATTGGTCGAAAGAAGGGGTATTTTACGACTAGACAGATGTGTTAGCCACGACCGAGCGATTCGAAAATGGCTTTTGAAAGGGTAGCCTGCTCTGCAAGTGCGCAAAGGTCCGGTTGCGAGAGCCGCCCGGGATGATCCCGCCGTCCTAGCCCAGCCGCGCGCTCGACGAGCCTGTGACCACCGCCCGCCCGAAACGGTCGTTCGTTGCGGTGCCAGGGCTGGCGACAACGCTTCGACGCGGTTCTTCGGCAATCGAATCCGAGGCGATCGGCTCGGTAGCTCAGAGGAGGACCGGCGCGTGAGGAGACGAGCGTTTCCTGGGTTGGGTGCGCGGCCGGGGTTCGGGTGGCGACGCGGTAGCGCCGTCCCTTGCCTCCTGGGCGCCAGCGTCGGGCATGGTCGTCACTTGACCGGGCGGACGCTCTGGATGTGCGTTGGTCAGCTTTGGCAGCTCAACCGGTACCGGCGGAGGCAAAGACCCGGCGGACTGTTTGGACCTCGATGACACCCACGTCGCCGCCGCCGCGACCAGCACCAGCGCCGCTCCCGCGGTCTGCCAAAGCCTGGGCCGCTTTCGGACGGTCGTCGCGTGGGGCGGCTGCTGCAGCGGTGGAACCGTGGCCTGCGAATCGGGGGGGCCCGGTCTCTGGGTGGCTCGACCGGCCAGCCCCGTTTCCACGCTTAATCGGGTGGGGGCCAGCGCGGCCGCGGATCGCCGCCTGCCGCGCGCTTCGCCTTGCCATTCCTCGAGCCCGGGGGCCAGCGCCTGCCAAAGCTGGCGCACGGTCTGCGGTCGTTCGTCTGGTTCCTTGGCCAGGCATGACATCACGACCTTCTCGATTCCGTCTGGCACCGGTCTGTGTTTGGAAAGCGGCGTCGGGCTTTGGGTGACGTGCTTGGCGACGATGGAGTACACGTTGTCATCGTCGAAGGGCAGGACCCCGGCGAAGATCTGGTACAGGATCACCCCCAGGGAATACACGTCGGTGCGCGCGTCCACGGTCTTCGCGAGCACCTGCTCCGGCGCCATGTAGTTCGGCGTTCCCAAGACTTCGCCCCCGCCGGTGAGGCTGGGCGACGACGGTGCCAGATTCTTGGCGATACCGAAATCCAGAATTTTGATCATCGGCGGGGCGCTTGGCGGACGCGCCACCCAAAGATTCTCCGGCTTGAGGTCGCGATGGACAAAGCCAGCATCGTGGGCCGCGGCGAGGGCCTGACAAAGCTGCTCAAGCAAGCGCACCATGTCGCCCTTCGAGAGGCTGTCCTTGGCGAGCGTAGTCTCCAAATCTTCCCCGTCGAGGAATTCCATTACGAAGTAGGGGCGCTGGTCGGGCAGGGTGCCGAAGGCAAAGATATCGACGATGTTGGGGTGGCGTATGCGATTGACCGCGCGCGCTTCCTCAAGCAGCCGCTGCATGGCCCGATCGTCCCCCAGCAGATCGGCGGCAAGCACCTTGATGGCGACCTGCTTGCCGATCTGCGGCTGGACGCCGGCGTAGACCTGGCCCATGCCGCCCTCGCCGATCTTGCGTTCGACCACGTAGTCGCCGACCGCGGTTCCCTTCGCGAGGTCGGGCGGGCTCGGCGCTCCGTCGCTCATGATGGAAGGCCCTTGCCGTCCGCCACTTCCTTGCGAAAGGTCTCCAGGTCGAAGCCCGGGATGGATTCGAGCAAGCGATACAGCTGTTGCCGGCTCAGCATCAGGCGATCGGCAGCGCGGCGAACGTTGCCGCCTTCTTCGGCGAGGATGCCGAGCACGGCTTCGGTCGTGGGCTTAGGCACATCGGCCACGGCCTCGGCTGCGGTCTGACCAGCTCGGATCTTTTCGGGCAGGTGCGAACGGTTCCAAATCGTGTCGAGGCCGTGCAAAGCGACCATCTGTTGCACCACCCGGTCGAGCTCGCGCACGTTGTAGGGCCAGGCGTAACGGCACAGGGCCTCGATAGTGGTGGTTTCAATGCTGGGCGCGCTTCGCCCGGCCGTGTGCGCCGAGAGCAGCTTGCAGAATAGAAACGGGATTTCGTCCACGCGCTCGCGCAGTGGCGGCAGGCGCACCGTGACGCCTTCCAGACGGGCGAAGAGGTCGGGCCGGAAGCGCTTCTCTTCCACCGCGCGCGACAGAGGCTGCTGCGTGGCCGCGACCAAACGGACGTCCACCGACACCGGCGCGGATTCGCCGATGGGGGTGACCTCGCCCTGTTCCAGGGCGCGCAGAAGCTTCGCCTGCAACGCCAGGGGAAGATCCGCGATCTCGTCGAGGAACAAGGTGCCGTTGTGGGCCGCGCGCAGGAAGCCCTCGTGCGCGCGATCCGCACCGGTGAACGCGCCCTTGCGGTACCCGAACAGCTCGCCTTCGGCGAGATTCTCCGGGATGGCAGCGCAGTTGACCGCGACCAGCTTGCCGCTGCGGCGGCTCCAGGCGTGGGCCGCCTTGGCGACACCCTCCTTGCCCGCGCCGGTTTCGCCTTCAACCAGGATCGGCACTTTGGTGGTGGCGGCGCTGCGCAGGGGCGCGAGCACCGACCACAACGTCGGACCAGCCCAATAGCGTGGCACGACTTCGTAGAACGCGGCCTCTGCGTCGTCGGCGTCCACGACTGCCACCAACCCCAGCCATTCACCGATGCGAACCAATCCCCCAAGTCGCAGGGTGCCCGTCTTACTGCGCACACCGTCGAGGTAGACGCCGTTTCGGCTGTCCAGATCGCGGATGGAATAGATCAGCCCCTCCCGGCGAATCTCGGCGTGGCGACGAGAAACCTGGTCGCCTTCCAGGACCACGTCACAGCCGGGCTCTCGTCCCACCACCACCGGGGATTCTGGCAATAGCGTCAGCGCCCCCTCCAGATGGGGGTAGATCCAACGCAGCGCCAGCACCGGCTTGCCCTTGGTACCCAGATCGGTCCGAGGGCCTGGCAGGGTCACCTTCGCGGAAGTGCTCACGGACAACTATAGTGCCGCAGCGCCGAAGGCGGTACAAGGTGCTAACGGCGCGCCGCCGCCGCGGCTCGCTCCAGCTCGGCGACCAGCGGTTCGTGGGCGCGTCGGAATTCAGGGCCGCGGCCCGCGAATGCCATGGCCAGGGCCCGCGGCAAATTCAGGGCCTCATCACGCTTGAGGCGGGCTTCATAGTTGCGCCGGAATTCGGGGCCCAGGCGCAGGGACCAGTTTTCGTCGCTCACCGTGCCGGGCGTGTTGTAGGTTTGGGGAAGGCCGAAAAGGTCGGTGAAGAAGATGCTCGCGTTTTGCGCGGCGCTGGCGAACATGGACGCGAAGACAGCGTGCACCAGCAGTCCCTCATCCTCGGCCAAGGCATTCGTTGGTAGGTCGAGCTGCGGCGCAAGCATGGCCGTCCACTGGTCGAGCTTGCCCGACTGGCGCCAGGTTTTCACGACGGTCCAGATGGGTGGCGTGTCGTGGTTGCCGGCCATCACCCAATCCGCGGGCCGCGCGTTTTCGACCCGGTACACGTCGGAGGGATCGGTTGGGTTCGCCTTCTGGACCACGCGAAACCGTCCCAGCCCGTGTCGCTCCAGTACCGCGCGCAGCGGGCGGGGCAAGGTGCTTAGGACCTCGCAAACAAGCCCACGTTCTTGCCGGCCGTGGCGTTTGGCCGACGCGACCATGGCGTCCACGAAGATCGCAAAGCGATCGATCTGGTCGGGACGCAAATCGATCTCCCAATCATCGGCGTAGCGCGGAACCTGCCGACGAAGCTGCTCCGAGTCGACCAAAGCATAACGGGCAAGCCCGGGATGGTCGGGCAGGTCGGGCGACGAAAACAGGCGCGCCCCGTGTTGGACGGCGAAGAGAGGATCGGGCTGGTTCGGGCGGTAGACCCACGGGCACACGAAGCCGTGGGGGTGGTCGATGCGAATGGCGTCGTACTCGTCGAACATCTTGTCCATGCGGGCAAGCAGCAGCCGCAGCGCACCGTCGCGGCCCGGCGTCTCGGGATCCGACTGTTCCGGGTCGAGCACGGCATAGTCCCAGGCCTGGCCGGTCGGCGTGGTGCGACTGGGCGGCGCCCCCATGACGTAGTCGCGCAGGATGAGCGGGCAGTAGGAAAACACGTCTTGGTTCGCCAGGCCCACCTGCAAGTCGCCGAGTAGGTCGAGCCCGAGCGATCGGCAACGCGCGCGTAGCGCTACGTGCTGCTCGTGGACCAGCATCTGCGAAAAAGCGTAGGCGAGGGCGCTGCGGCGGTGGTCGCGCAGCAGTTGTTGTCGCCGGGCTTCGCAGGCCTCTTCTTGTCCGGCAGGCGGCGCCCACAGGTTTTGGTCTGAATGCGGACCTGATGGGTCGAACCAGTGGCGAAAGCCGAGCCCTCCGTGAACCTCGGTCAGGATCTGGTACAGGGCATCGCGGTCAAGCCAAGCTGCGTGGTGCCGCTCAAACTCCTGCAGCTTCCTGTGTGCCCCGCGTTCCCCGAGCCGCTCGAAGTTGGCGAAGGCCTCCGCGAGGGCCCGGTGCTGCTCGACGAAGGCGTAACGGTAAGGCACCTTTCCTGCCGTCGACTCCACCGGAACGCCAGAGGCAAGTGCCGCCAAGGTCGCCGCGCTCAGCAAGGGAGGGCCTTGCGCGGGCTCGCACAACTCCCGCAGCGCGATGGATAGTACGCTGCGCGAGAAGATCGTTCCATCGTACGGAGAGGGATTGATGAGCGATGTTTGACCCTGCGGCCCAAGTTGTACGCCCGAGAAACCGAGCTCGGCCGCGAGCTGGAAGAGTTGCTCGGCGCCGCGCGAATAGGGCGAGCCTCGGCCCACGTCGTCCCCGGGCAGCCCTGGAAAAGCCGGGTCGTGAATCCCGAGCACCAGGTTTCGCACGCCGAGCGCCCGCAGGGCAATCCGCACAACGCGTTCGGTGCCAGTCGGAAACATGCCCCACGATTGTACCGCGAGTGACGCCGTCGGCGTACGATGAACCCATGACCGCTCTCGGGACAGGGGTTCTAGTGCTGGCGGGCATTCTCTGCGGCTGCAGCAGCAATCGACAGGCGTCCGGCGATGCTGCTTTGCTGCCTCCTCCTACGACCTGCGATCCCGATCCTTTGCGCACCGGGCTTGGCGATCGGCCGAACCTGGATGACTACGACTGCCTGATTCTCGACGCAACGGCGAGGCACGGCGAGCCCGACGCGATGATCTTCAAGGCCATCACTTGGGTCGAATCGCGCTTTCAGGTGGACGCCGCCGCCTGCCCCAACCTGCCCTGCGGCACGCCCAGCGGGTGGTCCACAGCGGAGTCCGAATGCTTCGGATTGATGCAGATTGTCCCTGCGTGTAATCCCAAGCCGGGCGACCCAGGGCTCTTGTCGAACGGGCACCCCAATTTGACCACGGACGCCAACGCGACTCTGTGGACCACCTCAATCTACAACCCGACCGTGAACATCGACCGCGGCGTGGCTGGCGTCGCCGACAATCGGCGACAAGTCGAACAGCAGTTTTCCGGTTGCACCGAGGACCAGTACACATTGATGGCTATCGGCAATTACAATTCTTACGGCAGCACCAAGAGCTGCACTGTCTACAACGCCGACTACGACGACGGTCTGGTGTTGCCTCAGTACAAGAAGTACTGCGCCGCAGCCGGCTGGACGGCGCGCCCGTACTAACGCTTCCGGATTCATCAGGGTGCGACTCGTTACGCTTGTAACGAGACAAGCACGCGTGTTAGTAGCTGCCCCGGGGCGCTCACCACGTACCACCGGTACCGGCCCCTCCGCGACCCTCGACTGTCTTCTCCGCAAGACGCGAGGAAGCGGTGTTTGACCGAGACTTTCATGGCCGACGCGTTAGGCGCCTTGGCAATTCCCTATTCTCGATAGAAGGAGCACAGACATGGACCTTGTACCTCAGGTCAGCCGAAGCAAGAGAAGGATCACGTCGTTCGAGGACACCCAGGAGCATATACAGTTTTGCCATCGGCTTGCTGAGGCCAGCAAGTTCGACGGCAGTCCGTACTTCGTCTGTCACGACATGCCGCTTCGGGACGTGTCGATGGTCGACGGTAAGAAGGTCATCAACTTCGGCTCCTACAATTATCTCGGGATGTCCGGGCATCCCGAAGTGTCTGCCGCCGCCAAGGCCGCCATCGATCGCTACGGCACGTCCGCCAGCGGCAGTCGCATTCTGGCCGGCGAGAAGCGCATCTATCAGGAGCTCGAACAGGAGATCGCGTGCTGGAAGAAATCGGAAGATGCAGTGGTGCTTGCGGCGGGCAATCTGACCAACACCACCTGTATCGGCAATTTCTGCACGGCCAATGACGCCATTCTCTATGACGTCCTGTCGCACAGCTCAATTGAGCAGGGCTGTCGCTTGTCCTTGGCGTACACGAAGCGTTTTCCTCACAACGATTTCGATGCGCTGGAACGGATACTGCGCAGAACGCGAGATCAGTATGAGAAGGTTCTGATTGTGGTCGAGGGCGTCTACAGTATGGACGGAGACATCGCTCCCATTCCAGATTTCGTGCGACTCAAACGCAAGTACGGATGCTTCCTTCTGGTCGACGAGGCCCATTCGGCCGGTGTCATTGGCAAGACGGGGGGCGGTGTCGACGAGTACTTCGGACTGGGCTCGACGGATATCGACATGAAGGTGGGAACCTTGTCGAAGGCCACCGGCAGTATCGGCGGTTACATCGCCGGAACCCGGAGCCTGGTGAACTACTTCCGCTACACCCTCCCGGGCTTTCTGTTTGCGGCAGGTATCAGTCCGCCCTCTGCGGCCGCCGCGCTGGCCGCCATCCGCTTGCTGCGCCGGGATCCGTCAATCGTGGCCCGACTGCACGATAACGTCGCGTTCTTCGTCGACGAGGCCCACAAACGACACTTCGACACATGCGGAGCCTGTGAATCGCCGATTGTCCCCGTCATGATCGGCCGAGATGACGATGCCTTCGTGGTGAGCAAGCTCTTGCTCAAGAAGGGCATCTTCGTGCCGACCGCGGCCTACCCCGCCGTTCCAAGAAACAAGGCCCGGCTGCGCTTCAGCGTGATTTCCGAGCACAGCCGACAACAGATCCTTCGCGTGCTCGACTGTCTGGAAGAAACCATGCACGAGTTTCGGGAGACCGGGCACGACGTTGCGGCGAGCTGGGAGGCGTCCGACGCGACGCTGGGATCGGCGTAGATTCCTACAACTCCGCCCGCGTTCGCTTGCCGCGCAGCCTGGGCGCGTACTTGCGCATGCGGCAGATCTTGTTCACCACGTCCATGTAGGCCTTGGCCGATGCCTCGACGATGTCGGTGCTGGTGCCGATGCCGGTGAAGGTGCCTTCCGGCGCGATGGCGACGATCTTCACGCGTCCTTGCGCCTCTTGCCCCTCGCTGATGGCGTCCAGGTGGTAGTCCTTGATCTGGATGCCCAGGCCCACCACGCGGTCGATGGCTTTGGTGGTGGCGTCCACCACGCCGTCGCCGCTGGCCGCTTCTTCCTTCACTGCACCGTCGCGCGCGATGCGCACGGTGGCGGTCGGGATCACGCTCATGCCGCCGGTGACGTTCAGGTATTCGAGCTTGTAAGTGTCGCCGATTTCTTCGATGTTGTCGGCTTCCATTAGCGCGACCAAATCGTCGTCGTAGACCGTGCCCTTCTTGTCGGCCAGCGCCTTGAACTTCGGGTAGAAGGTTTCGAGGTCGATGTCCTTGTCGCGATAGCCGAGGCCTTGCAGCCGGTTCTTCACCATATGGCTGCCCGACCGGCTGGTCAGGTTCATCTTGTTGTCGGAAAGCCCGATCGACTGCGGGGTCATGATTTCGTAGGTCGACTTCGCCTTCAGCACGCCGTCCTGGTGAATGCCAGACGAATGCGCGAAAGCGTTGCTGCCCACCACCGCCTTGTTGGCCTGCACCGGCATGGCGCACACGTCGCGCACCAGCTTGCTCGAACGCATAATCTCCGTGGTGTCGACGCCGCAGGTGACGCCCAGGTAGTCGCGCCGCACGTTCATGATCATCACCACTTCTTCCAGCGCGGCGTTGCCGGCGCGCTCTCCAATGCCGTTGATCGTGCACTCCACTTGGCGCGCGCCGTGCTTGACCGCGGTGATGGAGTTCGCGGTGGCCAGGCCCAGGTCGTTGTGGCAGTGAACCGCGATGATCGCCTTGTCCATGTTGGGCACGCGGTTCATGAGGTCGTCGATGATCGACGCGAAGATCTCGGGCGTGGTGTAGCCGACCGTATCCGGGATGTTGATGGTGCGCGCGCCGTGCTTGATGGCGGTCTCCACCACCTGGCACAGGAAATCGCGCTCGGTGCGGCCCGCGTCTTCGGCGGAAAACTGAACGTCCGGGCACTTGCTGCGCGCCAGCTTGACCGCATGGGCGATCATGGCCAGGCATTCCTCCTGCGACCTTCGCAGCTTCTTTTCCCGATGGATGGTCGAGGTGCCGAGGAAGGTGTGGATGCGCGGTCGCTTGGCCGGACGCACCGCCTTGGCGCAGGCCAGAATGTCCTTTTCCACCGCACGGGCCAAACCGCAGATGATGGGCCCTTTGACCTCTTTGGCGATGGTCTCGACCGAGATGAAGTCGCCCGGCGAGGAGATGGGGAAGCCGGCCTCGATGACGTCGACCTTCAGGAGCGCGAGCTGGCGTGCGATGCGGATCTTCTGCGCGACCGACAAACTGGCGGGCAAAGCCTGTTCGCCGTCGCGCAGGGTCGTGTCGAAAATCAGGACTTGGTCTTTCATGGCTCCTCGTGTTTTCCGGTCTAAGGCGGGCCGGCGAAGCATACTCCTTTTCAGGCGCAAAATGAGAATCAGGCCCGTCGTCGGCCTTGCCCCGTCCGGTGCGCAGAGATGGTAAAGTAGGTGACTTCCATGAGCAACGAAAGGCCCGCCCAGTCTCTCGCCGAGCTTCGGCAGCAGCTTGACCAAACCGACGACGACATCGTGCGCCTGTTCGCACGCCGGTTGGAAACCGTCGGGCTTATCGGCAAGGCCAAGGCGGAAAAGGCGAGCGCCATACGCGATCCCGAACGCGAGCGCGCGGTGCTGGCGAGGGTCGAGTCGCTGGCCAATTCGCTGGGACTCTCCGGGCCGCTTCTGCGCAAGATCTTTTCCGAGGTCATCGACTATTCGGTGAGTCGCCAGGTCGCCTCCATCGTCGACAGCGAGCGCAGCCACATCGCCGTGGCCTACCAGGGGCAACCCCTGACCTACAACCAGCTCGCCGCCGAGCAGTACGTGGCCAGCCGCGGCCTTAGCGGGAACTTCGTCGGGCTGGCTTCCCTTGCGCAGGTCGTTGATCACATCACCACGGGCCAGGTCGACTTGGCTTTTCTGCCCATCGAGAACACGGCCGCCGGCAGCATGAACCAAGTCTACGATGTGCTTCGCGAACGCGATCTGCACATCGTTGGCGAGGAATCATTCAAGATCGACCTGTGCTTGGCCGCGACCTCGGACGTTCCGCTGCCCGCCCTGCGGCGGGTCTTGTCTCATCCGCTCGCGCTTGACCAATGTTCGGCATTTCTCGACGGACTGCCGCAGGCGCAGACGGCGCCGGTCGCCGATTCGCGCGATGCTATGCGCGTGGTGGCCGAATCGAAAGACCCAACCCTGGCCGCCATCGGGCCGCCCGAGGCCGCGCGCGCGCACGGGCTCACCATCGTACGCAGCGACGTCGGCAACCAGGACGAGATACTCATGCGCTACGTGGCGCTGGCGCGGGCGTCGTTGCCGGTCGACGTGCGCGTGCCGTGCAAGACCAGCCTCATTCTTTCCACACGCCACGAAAAAGGGGCGCTCCTGCGCTGCCTGCAGGCGCTGGGCGATTACGGGCTTTCCATGACCAAGCTCGAATCGCGCCCGCGCCCCAATCGGCCGTGGGAATACATGTTCTTCATCGACTTCGAGGGCAACGTTGCCGACGCGCGCGTGGCGGCGGCGCTTGATGCGCTCAAGTCCGAGACCCTCTTTCTCAAGGTACTTGGCTGCTATCCGGCCAAGGCCACGGCCCAGGTGGCGCAGGCATCCGAGCTCAAGCCCTCCGACCCTGGCCATGGCGAGCCAGCGCCCCAGCCCAAGGTCGCGCCGGCCAAGCCCGCGGTGCCCGCGTCCAAGCACTACCGGCTGGCATCGCGCGCGACCCGATCGGAAGACACCCTGGTGCGGGTGGGCGACCTGCTCATCGGCGGCGATGGCTTCGTGGTGATGGCCGGGCCCTGCTCGGTGGAATCGGCCGAGATGATCGAAAAGACCGCACACCACGTACGCGACAAGGGCGCGCACATTCTGCGCGGGGGCGTGTTCAAGCCGCGCACGGGACCGTACGCGTTCCAGGGCCTGGGGCTGGAAGGGCTCGACATGCTGGCCGCGGCTGGGAAGGCCGCGGGCATGCCCATCGTGACCGAGGTGATGTCGCCCGAGCAGGTGCACGCGGTGGCCGAGAAGGCCGACATGCTGCAAATCGGGGCGCGCAACATGCAGAACTTCGCGCTGCTCAACGCGGTCGGAAAAGTCGACCGGCCGGTGCTGCTCAAGCGCGGCCTGTCGAGCACCATCGAAGAATGGCTGGCAGCCGCCGAATACATTCTTGCGCAGGGCAACGGCCAGGTCGTGCTGTGCGAGCGTGGCATTCGCACCTTCGAGAGCGCCACCCGCAACACGCTAGACCTGTCGGCGGTGGTGGTGTTGCGCGAGCGAACCCATTTGCCCATCGTCGTGGATCCGAGCCACGGCACCGGCCGCCGCGCCTACGTCGCGCCCATGGCCTGGGCCGCGCGCGCCTGCGGCGCCCATGGCGTATGCATCGAAGTCCACCCCGACCCCGACAAAGCGCTCTCCGACGGCGACCAGAGCCTCACCTACCCCGAGTTCTCGTCCCTCATGGAAGGCCTCAGCCGCGTGCGCGTGTAGGGTGACTCGTTCGTGGATTTGTAGTCGGATTCGACGTGACAACGTCAGCCCGCGGTGCTTCCAAGGCGACGAGGCGTGGAGTAAATTGCACCGGTTATGAATCGAGTGAGGGTGTGGACCCTAGTTCCGACAGTAGCGGTGCTCGCCAGCGTGGTGACGCTGTTGGTATGCATCCATGTCATGCGGAATGCGCTCAGGCGTGAGGCCCAGGCATCGGCGAATGAAATCGCCGATGATATCAAGCTCGGCCTCGAACGCCTCGCTCCCGCGGCCGAAGAGCGTGAGTACGCTATTGAGCTATCCGGCTACATCAACCGTCACCCGCGCATCCAGCGACTGCAGCTCCTCGTTGATGACGGCGCCCCTGGTTCATGGCCGATGCATGCTGTCGCGCCCAAGCCCGAAGCAGCAGAAGGCCCGGGCGCGACCAACCTACTTTACAAACCCATCGTCTTCGAGCGCAAAGCGGCCGAGGGCGATGTCTACGTCACGCAGCGTACGGTCAAACTCAGCAGATCGGGGCACGCCACCATGGCCATGCGCTGGAGCTTGGCTGCCTTTTAGAAAACGACGAACAGAACGTGGGGTCGATGCGACGACCTGGAATTAGTTCCATGAAGGTGAGAGCCACCGAGGAGGTCTCATGAAACCGAAACTGCTACTCAGAATCGCCTCCATTGTCATGCTGGCGCATGATGTCGGACATACCTTCGGCCATTTGTCCTGGAAGGAAACGCCCGACCCGGCAAAACGTGAGGTGGTACGGCAGATGACCGAAAACCGGTTTCCCTTCATGGGCGCGGTGAGAAGCCTCGGAGACTACTATGACGGGTACGGTTTCGCGGCCAGCTTGGCAATGCTGTTGATCGCCGCCATTCTCTGGGTCGTGTCCGGTTCTGCGACACAAAGTCCCGCTCTTGCACGCAAGCTCTGTATGTCGATATCCATCGTCCTGTTGGCTTGGGGCATCGATGAGCTGGTGTTCTTCTTTCCCTTTGCAGCAGCATTCAGCCTGCTCGCGATGGTGTTGACGGTTGTGGCGCTTGTGCAGCTTATGCCGCAAGCAGAATGACGTCACCCGAGAGTCGGCGAGACGACGCTGCGGGACGCCGTGCCTTGCTTGATAAGACCGTTTTCTGCCGCGACGAGGCGCTTGCGCCGCAATCCGTGCGCCGCTCTCGGCCCGCCTATGGGCAGCCTTTCGCACTGACCGTGCACCGCTCGACGGGCTCGGGCCACTGCTATGATGGGACTACCGATGTCGAGGTTTGTGGTTTGCCTGGCGTTGCCGCTGTTGGCTGTTTCTTCTCTCGCTGGCGGGTGCGGGAAGGGGGCGCCTCGTGCTCCGGGCGCCAGCCCGGATGCGTCGAACGTGCCGGATGCGCATCTTGGGACGGGCGGGGCGGTTGGGGAAGGCGGCACGTCCGGGGTGGGCACGGGCGGGTACACAGGGGGTGGCGGGTCGGCCGGTATCTCCGGAAGCGGGGTCATTTCGAGTGGCGGCGGGCTCGCGATGGGAGGCGGCGCCGCGGGGACCAGCTCGACCGCTGGCGTTGCCGGCGGCATTGGGACTGGCGGGGCCGCCGTGGCGATGGGGGGGAGGTTCGGGGGTGGCGGAATGCTCGGCTCCGGCGGCGGCGCAGGCGCCGCGGCGACTGGCGGAAGCAGCAGCGGCGGCTCTGTCGCTGGCGGGAGAACCGAATCGGGCGGTCGCGTGACCTCCGGCGGCTCCTCTGGCGCCTCAGGTGGGGCCGCTGGCAATGGAGGCACATCCGGCGGCAGCGCAGGCACCGGGGGGAGCTCCGGCACAGGCGGATTGTCGTCGAGGGGCGATGCCGCCGCAGACGTCGCGGCCGATGCTGCCAGCACCGGCGGGAAGAAGCTCGCTGCCGACTCGCTGGCCGTGCGTTTTGCAAACGCAGTGCTCAGCCGCTGGCCCGATCCGGCAAGCATAACCACGGCCGCCGGTTGGGAATACAACCACGGCATCGTCCTGCGTGGTATCGAAGAGGTGTACCGATACACGGGCGACAGCCGTTACCTGGCCTACATCAAGAAGTACGCCGACGAGAACGCTTCGGACTCGGGCACGGTGAACATCCCGTCCACGTACAGCCTGGACAACATTCAGCCGTCGGTCCTGCTGCCGTTTCTCTTCCAGCAGACGGGGACTGCCAAATACCAAACCGCGGCGGCCGACGTCCGCGCCCGATACGACAGTTTCCCGCGCAACGCCGACAACGGCTTCTGGCACAAGCAGCAGTATCCCAATCAGATGTGGCTCGACAGCATCTACATGGGCGAGCCATTTCTCGCCCGCTATGGCGCCGTGTTCGGCAATTGTGGGACCTTCTGTGCGAGCACTGTGGTGGAACAGATTCGGCTGATTGCCCAGCACGTGCGGGATACCTCGACCGGGCTCCTCTACCACGCGTGGGACGACAGCGCCGCCGGGCAGAAGGCCGCGTGGGCCGACCCGACCACCGGCCGCTCGCCGTGCATCTGGGGACGCGCGCTGGGCTGGTACGCCATGTCCCTGGTCGACACGTTAGGCGACTTGCCGACCGATCAAGCGGGACGCAGCGACATGCTCACGATTCTTGTGGGCTTGGCGGCGGGACTGAAGAACACGCAGGATTCCGGTACCGGGCTTTGGTATCAGGTGGTCGACCAGGGCAGCAAGAGCGACAATTGGTTGGAAACCTCGGGCAGCGGCATGTTTGTCTATGCGCTCAAGGTTGCGGTTGATCGCGGCTACATCGACGCCAGCTACCTCAGCGTCGCCAACAAGGGTTTCCAAGGCCTCAAGACCAAGGTCAGTACCGACAGCGGCGGGCTGCCTAGCATCAATGGCGCGGTCCAAGGCATGGGAGTTCAGACAGACTATGCCGGCTACGTCAACCAGGCCACGCTCTCCGATTCGCCCCACGGACTGTGTGCGATCCTCCTCGCCGCCAGCGAGATGGAGGCCGAGTAGCCGTCAGCGCCAGGCGCGAACGCCCATCCACAGGAAACCGACCACCAAGCTCACGCCGCCGAGGGGCGTGATGGCGCCGAGCCAGCGCGGCGCGCCGAGCGCCAATGCGTAGAGCGAACCGCAAAACAAAACGACGCCGATCAACAACGCGGTGGCCGGCCCAGGTCCGATCCGCTGCGATCTATCGAAGAGCCCGGACAGCATGATGCCGAACGCGGCCACGAACAGGTACTGCGTCGCCGTGGTCCAAAGAGCAAGGCGTGCTTCGCCGATGCCGCGTAGGGCGTGCGCCCCGAACGCGCCGAGAAGCACGCCGGTCCCTGCGAGAAAGGCACCGCCCGCAAAGACGTTCATAGGCTGCGCTCCGGCGGCCGATACGGCTTCATGAACCGACTCTACCCGGGATTGGGCACGAATGCCCGGGCGCGTGCGGTCGCAACTATCCGGCGGCTGCGGCAGCGAGCAGGCCCAGCTTGCGAACCCGATCGCAAAACGTCGAGCGTGAGATGCCGAGGGTTTGCGCCGCCCGTCGTCGGCTTCCCTGGCTTCGTTGAAGCGCCCAGCAGAATATCGCCGCCTGCATCTGCTCGAAGGTTTTCCCGGCCAGCGCCAGCACATCGCCTTCCGTTGCGCTCGCGTCCGAGGCGAAGCGCGCGATTCGATCCGAGGGCGCATCGGCGGCTCGGCTCGCCAGTCGGAAGGCACAGGCAGGCTCGGGGTCAAGGGGATGGTCAAGGTCGAGAGCCGAGCAATCGATGCTGCTGTCCACCAGGGCGGCGGCGCGACGGAGGGTATTGCGTAGCTCGCGCACATTGCCGGGCCAATCGTGACAGGAGAGCCGGGCCATCGCGTCGGGTGTGACAGTGCGCGGGCCGAGCTCGGGCACCGCCTCGGCAAGCAAGTGTTCCACCAGCACCGGGATGTCGCTGCGCCGCTCGCGCAGGGGCGGCAGGCGCAGCTCGCAGCCGGCCAACCGATGGTAGAGGTCCAGTCGGAAGAGCCCGCGGCTGGCCTCGCGCCGCAGATCGCGCAAGGTCAGCGCGACCACCCGCACGTTCACCGCGACCTCGCCCTGCCCGCCGACCCGGCGCAGTCGGCCGGTCTCCAGCACCCGCAGTAGCTTTGGCTGTAGGTCCAGGGGTAATTCGCCCACCTCGTCGAGCACCAGGGTTCCACCCGATGCTTCCTCGAACCATCCGGTCTTGCGCGCGCCCGCGCCCGTGAAAGCGCCGCGCTCGTGCCCGAAGAGCTCGCTTTCCGCCAGCTCGCGCGGCAGCGAGCCGCAGTTGACCGCCACGAAGGGCCCATCGGCGACCGGACTTCCGTCGTGCAGGGCGCGGGCAAACAGCTCCTTTCCCGTGCCGCTCTCACCGGTGACCAGCACTGGCAGCCGGGTGCGGGCCAGCCGGGCGGTTTGCGCCAGGGCACGGCGAAGGGCAGGGGAGCGTCCGACGACGGCCGTGAATGCGGGGAGCGTGTCGACAAGATTGACTTGGTCCATGCCAAGGTTCTCGGATCGCCCGAAAAAAAGTTTCCTGGTTCGCGGCGAAAATCCCAGAACCGCCGTCCGAGCTGATGACCTATTTGCGCGCCAGCCGTCTTGCGCTACCTTCTCACCGCGCCTGGCTCTAAACGTTTGGAGAACGAAATGCCCGAAGCTCAATCGATCAAGGTTGCCATTGTCGGCGGCGGACCCGCCGGATGCACCGCCGCCATCTACGCAGGGCGCGCCAACCTGGCGCCCGTGATGTTCGAAGGCGGTGGCCTTCTGCTCGATCCGGTTACGACCCCGGGTGGCCAGCTCACCATCACCTCCGAGGTGGAGAACTACCCAGGCTTTCCGCACGGCGTCCACGGCCCCAAGCTCATGGAGCTGATGCGCACGCAGGCCGAGCGAAGCGGCGCGCGCGTGGTCACCACCGACGTCACGTCCATCGATCTTGCCAGTCGCCCGTTCCGCGTCGAAACCGGCGAAGGCGCCTTCCTCGCCGAGACGCTGATCATCGCAAGCGGCGCCTCCGCCAAGTGGCTCGACATTCCGTCGGAAGAAAGATTCCGCAACCACGGACTCTCTGCGTGCGCGACCTGCGACGGGGCGTTCTTCAAGGGCATGGAGCTGGTGGTGGTGGGCGGCGGCGACACCGCGATGGAGGAGGCGACCCACCTCAGCCATCTCGCCAGCAAGGTCACCATCGTGCACCGCCGCGACGAATTCCGTGCCTCGCGCGCCATGCTGGACCGAGCGCGCAAGAGCCCGAAGATCATCTTTGTCACCAACGCCGTGGTCGAAGAGATCCTGGGCGGCCTGCCGCGACCGGGCGTGACCGGCGTGCGCCTGCGCGATACGCGCGACGGTAGCTGCAGGGACTATCCCTGCCAGGGCATCTTCGTGGCCATCGGGCACACTCCGAACAGCCAGCTCTTCAAGGGCAAGCTCGACATGAACGAGACCGGCTACCTCCTGACCAGTTCCGGCACAACCGAGACCAAGGTCCCCGGCGTTTTCGCCTGCGGGGACGTGGCCGACCACCGCTATCGACAAGCGGTCACTGCTGCCGGAACCGGATGCATGGCCGCCATCGACGCCGAGCGCTTTCTGACAGCCGGCTGAACCGCGCCTTCTAGCGCAGTGAGCGGCGGCTTTCCGTTGTGGTGGCGACTGCCATGAAGGAGCATAATACCCGGGCGATGAGCGAAAGCCCGCCCGCAGAACCGACCAACGAACCGGAGATTGTGGTCGACATGACTCCGCAGGTCGAGCCTAACCTGAGCAATACCGAGCAGATCGCCGCTTGCCTGGCGCGGGTCAGCCTTTTCGCGGATCTGCCGTCGGTGTATCTGCGGCGCATCGCCAGCCTCGGTGTGGAAGAAACCTATTCACGCGGCGCCCCGGTGTTTGCCGAGGGGACCAAGGGCGACAAGCTGTACGTCATTTTGTCGGGCTCGGTCCGCATCAGCCGCCAGGTGCCGGGCATGGGCGAGGAGGCCCTCGCGATCCTGAAGACCGGCGACTATTTCGGCGAAATGGCCCTGATTGACGATTTTCCGCGCAGCGCGGACGCCATCGCGCACGAAAGCTGCCGGCTGCTGGTGCTGACCAAAGAACGCGTCGCCGATTTGCTGTTTGTCGACCGCGACTTGGCGTACGACCTCTTGTGGAGCTTCGTGCGCACGCTCTCGGCGCGCCTGCGCGAAACCAACGACAAGATGACCTTCTTGGCGGTGAGCAGCAAGTTCTGAGGCGGCGGCCGGCGATCCTGATTCTCCTTCGCCATGGATCCCGAAGCGAAAAAGATGTGGACGATTGCGGGGACGACCGGTGCGGTTGGTCTTGAAATCGCGGCGGCCATTGGCATAGGTTACCTCGGCGGACAGTACCTGGATCGCAAGCTCGGCAGCACCCCGTGGTTGACTTGGGTGGGTTTCGGGGCCGGGGTCGGAGCTGGCATCAAGGCATTGGTTCGCGTAGCTCGCAGCTACCAGAAGAGCCTCGACGACGAAGACCAAGCAGACAAAAAATGAGCAGCAAGCCCTTCGGCACCATGGACCTCGTGAACTTCAGCATGGCCGTCGCCGTGACCGCATTGGCCGGATTGCTTTGGGGCCAGCCTGGCGCGGTCGCGGGCGGCGCCGGTTCCGCACTGGCCTGCATCAACCTGTGGGTTTTGCGCCGGCTGGGCAGTCGCGCCGTGGCGCGAGCTGCCGCGGGCGACACGGCGCAGGTGTCGTGGCTGATGGCCGCCTTGGGCCTCAAGATGATGATTCTCTTCGGGCTGGTGTGGGTAGCAATCCGCGTCTACAATCTGGCCCTCGTGCCGTTCGCAATCGGAATCTCGGTCTTGCCGATCTCACTGGTCTTTGCCGGGCTGTGGATAGGTTCCACCGCCGGGGAAAGCGGGAGAGCCTAGCGCATGGGTCCGCACGCCACATGGTTCAGCTTCTTTCCGGGGTATGAAACCCTGCGGGAAAACCTTGAAATCTACTTCGGTCGCGAATGGACGTGGCAGGTCTTCCAGGCCACCCACTTCGAGATCGACCACATCCTGGGCGGGATTCTGGTGTTCCTGGTGCTGACGCTCTTCGCGCTTCGCTACGCCATGAGCATTCGCTTCTCCGCCGACGGCGGCGCGGTTCCGCCGCCCCGCTTTGGGATTCGCACCCTGCTCGAAACCTTCGGCGACATGGTGTTCGGCCTCATGGAAGGGCCGATGGGTGCGAAGAACGCGCGCAAGTACCTGCCGCTCATCGGCTCGCTGTTCCTCTTCATTTTGTTTTCCAACCTTCTGTCGCTGATTCCGGGTTTCCTGCCGCCGACCGCGTCGCTGAAGACCAACGTCGGGCTGGCGGTGCTGGTGTTCGTGCTGACCCACGTCTTCGGCGTGAAGGAGCATGGCGCGAAGTACTTCAAGCACTTCATGGGCCCCTTGTGGTGGCTTGCGCCTCTGATGATTCCCATCGAAATCGTCAGCCACGTCGCACGCCCGGTATCGCTATCGATGCGCCTTCTGGGCAACATCACCGCCGATCACAAAGTGGGCGCGGTGTTCTTCGCCCTGATTCCGTTCCTGGTTCCCGTGCCGTTCCTGGTCATGGGCGTTTTCGTGTCGGTCGTGCAAGCTGTCGTGTTTTCGCTGCTCTCGACCATCTACATATCAACCGCTATTGCTCACGAGGAGCACTAGCCTTATGTTCCACCTGCCCACCCACCGCCCCGTATAGGAGGATCCTGAGATGCGCCGAGTTGCCAAGTTGTTTGTTCCATTGGCCGCCCTTGTGGTCACTGCCCTTTCCAGCGCCGCGGCCTTTGCGCAAGGGGCTGCCCCTGCTGCCGCTGCCGAGAGCCCCAAGGGCATGATCGGCCTGGGCGCTGCGCTCGCCATCGGTCTCGCGGCTTTGGGTGGCGGTCTCGGCCAGGGTCGGGCTGCCGCGTCGGCCCTTGACGGTATCGCCCGCAACCCGCAGGCTTCCGGCAAGATCTTCGTCCCGATGATCGTCGCCTTGGCGCTCATCGAGTCGTTGGTCATCTACGGCTTGCTCATCGCTTTCAATCTCGCCGGCAAGCTGTAGCCGCCTAGCACGGAAGTACGCGGTCGCCTACGCTCTAGGTACCGCGCCATCTAATGGGTATTTCTTGCGGTATCGTCGGCCTGCCCAACGTGGGCAAGTCGACGCTTTTTAATGCGCTCTCTGCGGCCGGGGCCGCGGTGGCGAATTATCCGTTTTGCACGATCGAGCCCAACGTGGGCGTGGTTCGGGTGCCGGATGTGCGGCTCGATGCCCTGGTCGATATCTATCATCCGAAGTCCGTGGTTCCTGCGACGGTGAACTTCGTGGACATCGCGGGATTGGTCCGGGGCGCCTCCAAAGGCGAGGGGCTTGGTAATCAGTTTCTGGCCAACATCCGCGAAGCCGACGCCATCGCCCACGTGGTGCGCTGCTTTGAGGATGACAACATCATCCACGTCGACGGTCGCATCGATCCAGTCTCGGATGTGATGACCATCGACACCGAGCTCTGCCTCAAGGATCTGGAAACCGTCGAAAAGCGCATCGAGCGCGCCAAGACCGCCATGAAGGGTGTGGCGTCCAAGGACGAGAAGTTGCGCTACGACGTGTGCACGAAGGTGCAGCAGCGCCTGGCCGAGGGCGTGCCGGTGCGTGCTCAGGGCCTTTCCGACGACGAGAGCGAGCTTCTGCGCGAGCTGTTTCTGCTCACGCACAAGAAGGTCTTCTACGTCGCCAATGTGGCGGAAAAACAGCTCGCCGGCGTGGGCAGCGATCCCGCGGTGACGAAGCTCTTCGCGCACGCGGCGAAAGAGGGATCGCAGCTCGTCACCATTTGCGCCGCCGCCGAGGCCGAAATCGCCGGCCTCGATGAAACCGACCGCCCCGCGTTCCTGGAAAGCCTGGGGCTAAAAGAGCCGGGCCTAAACAACGTGGCCCACGCCGCCTACACCGTCTTGGACCTGATCACGTTCCTCACCGCCGGCGAAGACGAATGTCGAGCGTGGACGGTTCGTCGTGGCGCCAAGGCGCCGCAAGCGGCGGGCGTGATTCACACCGATTTCGAGCGCGGCTTCATCAAGGCCGAAGTCA
>CAZBIU010000002.1:55519-57891 GCA_964491625.1 uncultured Myxococcales bacterium | reverse complement strand
TCCCGATGCCGCCAAAGCGACGTGGCAGCTGTTCACGCGCTCGAGCCATGGCACGGAAATCTCCGGTGTTGCTCTCAGCCTGATGACGACTCCCTCTGTCCGGCTGTACTTCGCCTTGCCTAGCGACCGGAATTCGTTGAGCGGCACAACACTGACGATATTGGCGCGAAAGGCGAGCAGTCCCATCTCGCGCTCCTTGGCGGGTACGCCGGTACAGATCTCGGGCGCGCTGGCAGCGCTCTGCTTTCCGTTGGCTCCTGCGGGCATTGTCTCGCCGTAGGCTGCGCCACCGATGGCGCATGTCGTGGCGACACCAACGATTCCAATCAAGGTCCTTACTGTATTGGTCATTTGAAACCTCCAAGTTCCAACCTCTTCCGAGGCTGCAGATAAGATTCGTCTGTCCGATTAAAAGGACGTTAAAAGCGTGCGGGGAGCGTGGGCGGTCTTCGAACCGGCCCCTGCCCGTAGCGAGGCGTCTGCCGGCAGGTGCTTCGCCGTGAAGATCTTCTTGGCGAGGTATTCGTTCGCGGTCAGGGCGATGCGGAAGCGCCGCCATGACTCGTCTCTGCCGGTGCGCGCCATCTGGCTCTGGGTGAATCTGGTCCGCGCGTCAAGAATCATGTGCTCGCGCCCCTTGCGGTGCTAGACTGGCGCTCCGAATCAAAGAATCCACCCAGAAGCAAGCCACTGGGGCATTTGCCCCGAGGACCACCTGCGATGCCAGTAAACGCCAGCAACATCACGATCCTCGGACCGAAAAGCGACAGCAGCTCAGACGTCGAAGCGAAGACCGACTTACTCCTCGAAACTTTTCAGGGTCGCGAGGCCCTGGGGGTTCCCTATCGCTACGATCTGACCATCCTGTCCAAGAATTCCGCCATTTCGGTCGCCGATCTCCTGGGCAAGCCGCTCACGGTTCGCTTCGACCGCGGCGCGGGTCTCGATCTGCAACCCCAGTACCGGTACTTCAACGGCATCGTCACCTACTTTGCCAAGGTGGGGCCGACCTTGAAACACACTCGGTATGCCGTGGTCTTGACGCCCACCCTCGCCCGGCTTGCCTACGCGCAAAACTGCCGGATCTTCAACGACGCCAGCAATGCTGGGCTCGACCCCGAAAGCGGCCCGCCTGCCCAGGACACCATGACCATCGTCAACAAGGTCCTCAAGCAGCGCGAAGTCACCTTGATCAAGGATCTCTCGGTGGCGAATGCCAACGTGGACGTCGATCGGCGCTACTGCGTGCAGTACCGAGAGACGGACCTCAACTTCGTTCAGCGCTTGCTGGAAGACGAAGGCATCTACTACTTCTTCACCCACGAGGCCGACAAGCACACCTTGGTGTTCGCCAATCTGATGACCAACCACGACTTGGTCCCAGGGTACGATTCGGTCCTATGCCGGGTCAATCGGGACAACCGAAATACCGCCAGCGAGCACTTCTGGGGGCTGCGCGTGTCCGGGGCGCTTTACCCCAGCAAGTACAGCGTTCTGCGAGGCTACGACTACACCGCGAATCGAGCCAAGGAAACGCAGATCGAATGGGAGGTCAGCGGCGAGACGCAGCCCGGGATCAAGTTCGAGGTGTACGACTATCCCGGAGGTCTAAGCGAGGAGCTGCAGGCACGGCAAGACGCCATGGTCAGGATGCTATCCGACCAAGTCGCCAACACCGTGATCGAGGTGGACGGCAACACGCTCGGCCTCGGCGTCGGAGACCTTGTGCAGCTAGGCAGAGCCACCGACGAGCACTACAATCCCTTCTGGAACGACGCCGACCTGGACAAGAAATACCTCATCACCGAGGCTAGCTATTCCGTCTCGATCAATGAGCACGAGAGCGGTGACACCGTGGTGGACGGCGATCCGTTCACTGCGCACTACACGCTGCTCGACGCCGAGCTGCAATTCCGCCAGAGACGAACCGCGTTCAAACCCAGGATCGAGGGGCCGCAGACCGCGGTCGTGGTCGGTGGAGGCGAAGAGCCCGACGACGAGAATGAGGACCAGCAGGACGGCCAGGGCACCCCCAACACACCAAAGAAAAGCCCGGGGCCAGAGCCCAAGGACAAGGACGATATCTACACCGACAAGCTCGGGCGCGTGAAAGTGAAGTTCGATTGGGACAGGTCGCACCGTCGCCACCAGAAGGCTTCATGCTGGGTGCGTGTGGCGCAGATATGGGCGGGCCAGAATTGGGGTGCGATCCACATCCCGCGCGTCGGCCAGGAAGTCATCGTCGAGTTCCTCGACGGCGATCCCGACCGCCCCATCATCACCGGCCGGGTCTACAACACCGACAACCCGCCGCCGTACACGCTGCCCGACAACCGCACGCAGAGCGGAATCAAGAGCCGCAGCGCCAACGC
>CAZBIU010000002.1:0-55419 GCA_964491625.1 uncultured Myxococcales bacterium | reverse complement strand
ACGCAGAGCGGAATCAAGAGCCGCAGCGCCAACGCTGGCACCCCCAGCAACTTCAACGAGATCCGTTTTGAGGACCTCAAGGGCAAGGAAGAGCTGCACGTCCAGGCCGAGAGGGATATGTCGACGCTGGTGAAGCGTAGCCAAACCCTCCACGTCGGCGGCGACCAGAGGATTACCATTCACGGCAACCAAACCATCACCGTCGAGGGTTCGGACGAGAAGACGGGAAAGAAGCTCCCAGTGCAGAGCGTGACGAAAGTCACGGGCAAGCACACCTTTGACGCCACCGAGACGATCGAGATAACGGCGCCAACCTCCATCACCTTGCGGTGCAAGAACAGCACCATCGTGATGACCCCGGACGCGATCACCCTAACCTCTGGAGGAACCGCGAAGGTCGAGCTAACCGAGGACATAGAGGCGCTCGCCAAGGGTGGGGCCTTCATGACCCTCGACGAGACCGTCTGCCTCAACTCGAACGACAACAGTATCCTTGTGCTCGACGCGGGAGCCAGTATGGCGTCAAAGGACCAAAGCCACGTCACCCTGAATGCCGACGCGATGATGGAGGGCAAGGGCAAAGCGACGGTGCAAGGGGCATCGGAGGCGACGGTGGTCGCCGGAGGCACTGTCAAGACGAGCCCGTCCGGGGTCGACGTGACCGGGACGATGGTCAAGATCAACTAGTAGCCGCGGCGAGCTTGAAGACCCATGGCGAACGAGGAAGATAAGCCGGGAGAAGGCCAGCCAGGGGAAGGCCAGCTACCCAAGAAGGAAGGCGAGGGAGGCAAGGAGTCGGAAGGTGGCTGGCAGGTCCCGAAGGCGGGCGCCACCGATTCGAAGAAGTGGGAAACCAAGAAGAAAGAGTTGTGGGCCGTAGGAGACGACAAACCGAAGCCCGGCGAGCCTGAGAAAAAGCCCGGCTTTGCAAAGAAGGCCTCGGTTGGACCTTTCTACGAGAAGAAGGCAGAAGGCGCAGTTTCGCGAAAGTTTGGAGACGACAAGACATTCATTCAGTTCGTGAGGGGCGAGGTGAAGGTCGAGGCTCTCAAAGCCTCCTACGATCTCGACAAGAAGAGCGCAGAGTTGACGGTGGTCGACGCCGAGGCCGAAGGATCCCTGGTCCACGGCCAAGTTGATTTCATCGACAAGATCAAACATCTGATCTTCGGGCCCCCTCCCCCGGCGCCACCTCCTGCCCCCACCGCCCCCATGGCAGCCCGCATCTCCGATCTTACGATGCACCTGGGGCCGTTGGCGCCTGGGCCAGGTAGCTCGAATGTCTTCATCGGAGGTGTGCCCGCCTGGCGGGCCGGTCTGGACATGCACCTCTGCCCTGCGCCCGGTGCCACACCACACGGAGGCGGTCCGACCCTTCCAGGGGAACCGACGGTTCTGATCAACGGCTCGCCAGCGGCACGAGCCACGGACTACGTGGTCGAACCTGCGGGAGGCCCGGACGTTATTGCCATCGGCTGTCCCACGGTGATGATAGGAAAAGCAACACCACCTCCGCCCGGGGCGAAGACGGAAGGAGATAAGTCAGATCCGTGGGTCATCTTCGAATCGGTCGGTTCGGCTGACGTTGGTAAGGGGAAGGCAGGCGCGGAGCTTGGCGTCGAGGCTGACCTGAGCAAGATGAAGGGGAAGGCCCAAGCGAAAGGCGAGATTGAGGTTGCGGTCCTGAAGGGAGAGTTGCCTCTCAAAGTCCGCATCCGGATTCCCTTCACCTCCTACTATGTCGGTCTCGGCGTCAAGGGCGAAGGCGCCCTACTCACCCTCGGCGCTGAAGCCCATGCTGGTGTGAAGATCAACGACGGCAAGACTCTCTTTGAGGCGACCGCCGGTGCGAAGGTCGACGCTGGCCTCGCGGGTCTCGGCCTCGGCTTTGGCGTGGATATCTCAAAGAAATGAAAGAGACACAGCACTGATGGCCACTGCAAATCAATTGCCTCCTGATGTTCCGTTTACTGCACCGCGTGTACTGCAAACACTGGAGCAGACCCACATCAAGCTCAAGATGAGCGCTGGGGGCCCTCCAACCTATGTCTATAGCCTCGCCGTTCCTCGAACCTGGGCTTATTCCAAGCAATTCGGCCCGGTCGCGAGTGGGCCCTTCGCCACCCGGGGTATCGGGTTCATGACTGGCTCGGTCCAGCCAGGCGCACCGGTCATCGCGGTCACTGTCACGCCAATGCCATACGAAATCCCCATCGACGCTTGGATCAGGCAGAGCCTGACCGTCGAGGGATGGAATCTGGTTTCGGCAAAGTGGTTTGCAGGGGCTCGGCTGTTCTACGACGTGGTCGCCACACGCGTTGTCAACAACGTTCCGGAGGTTCGGCGCACCAGCGTCCGCCTTGATGCCCACAATATCTTTGCCGTGAATTGTCTGTGCGCACGGAAGTATTGGGATGAGGCCAAGGAGATTTTTTGGGTGGCGCACGATACGTTCCAGGTGGAAAACGGTACCGGGACCACCCAGATGGAGCCATGGATGGTCGCCAAGGCGGAGAATCCCGATTTTCAATTGGCCTACCCAAGAAGTTGGTCGGTCGAGTCGCAGACCTCGGCCTCCGACGGAATCTCGGCTGTCCACCTCCGACTCATCGACGCCTACGGCAAGACCCTGCTCGCCTATGTGCAAGCAAAGGTCGAGAGGCTTGCCGATAACCAGCCGCCACCGGCGCTCGACGCTATGGTCGCAGAAGCCTCGGCGAAGCTGCAGAAGACAGGCTTTGCGCCAACCCAAGCGCCCCGCCCGTTCACCGTCGATGACGATCCTCGATCTCTCGCGGTACCGGGTTGGCGGGGCGGTTTCGTCGGGAAGGGCCGTCTGGCCAAGGCTGAGGTCACGAGTCGGATGGGCTTCATCGCACGACCCGGATACAGCATCACGCTGTTGATGCTCAGCCCATTGTTCGAGAATGACGCCCTGACGGTTCTGCGGGCGCAACGTGTTTTCGAGATCGCACACGACACGATTGAGATCGCTTGATGGCAGTGGGTATTGGACCTCGGAGGGACAACGATGTCCCATAGCTCAGTCTGGTTTCACTGGCTCGGCATCGATTGGACAGCGACCGTGTGCCTTGCGGTTGCGGGAGCAGTTCTCATGCTGCTGGGTGTGTGCCTCTTTGTAGTCCTCTTCAAGCACGTGAAGGGCAAGATCGAACGCATGAGCGAGCAGGAGACCCGGGACATGTTCGATTACGGTGCCACGACGGAGCCCTACGTTCGCCGCGATATGCAGTCAGTGGGGCCGATTATCGGCGTCAAGGCTGTGCTGACCGCCAACATCGACACGCTTCGAAGGGCCGCTCGCAGGGGCGACTGGCTGACGTTCTGGCTTTGGCCCAGCATAATGTCTTGCTGGTGTATCGGTATGGGCCTACTTATCATGGCCATTCTACCTCGCGAGCCCATCCTCATCGTCGTGACTTGGCTGATCCCCGCCTTCATTGTGTCTGTCGCTTGGTTCATGGCTTGGGCCGCCATCTACACGAACATTGACTTGAACGCCGATGCAGAGCCGGCGCAAACCGATGACCCAGCTCAATCGCCGAAGGCCTGACCTATTCTGCAACCCGGCAGGCCTGCAATGTCTGCGATAAACCTCGGCCCCGGCGGACACGATCTTGCCACGCGCAGCGCCCGGAGCTTGGGGCCACGCCTGTCCCGTGTCGCAATCTATTTCAGCATCACATTCGGCTTGTTTCTTTTGCCCTTCGCCCTGGTGGGTCTGGACTTCGCTGTCGGGCCCGCGCCGTACACCGTCCACCCCGAGCTCCTCCCACGCGGAGGCTCGTCGGTGCAGCGCTTCGACGACGGTTCGACAGTAACCGTGCTGGTTCGTTCGTCGAGCGCGGCGGCGAAGGCGGCCATCGAAGGCATCTGGCGCGCGCCCCCCACCCGGTCACTCAGTGAGACAAACGCCAAGGTTTCGATAACCCGCTTCTTCAACTCCGCAAGCGGCAGGGCCGTGGCCTGGCTGCGTATCGACCGCGTCGCAATCGGTGTGGAGGCGGCGGATCGTGAAGCGGTCGATCGCCGGCTGGCACACCTTGCGGTTGTGACCAAGAACCCACACATCGACCCGCTGTTCGAATTGTTCGACCGGCACCTTGGAAGCGTTGCGATCGGCATCGGTATCTACATGCTGGCCATCGCCTTCTTCATGCTCCGAGGTGCGTCGTGGGCCGGACGCATTGAACCTGATCCGGACGCGGTCCCGGTATCCGCCGACGAGCTACAGTCACGACTCCTGCAAGTCAACCAGCTCGACCTGCCCTGGCGCCTTGAGGAGATCCGCCCGGGCGTCTTCCAAGCCGAGTGGGTGTACGCCGATGCGCGCTGGCTGCAGCTACAGGGGGCCGGACGGATCCGTTTTTCACAGCGGCTGACGCTGCGGCTTGACCCGGACCGGACGCGAGTCTCGGTGATCGAGTCATCCCGCTCCCTATCTTGGCGAGCCGGGCTCACAGGCTTCTTCGCCAACCTTTCGTACTGGCGTGGAATCACTTTCTTTGCGTACGAAAGCGACGCGGCAGTGGGGCTCGGATTCCGCGACGGCAAGTGGCAACTGGCCGAGGCGTACCGCTACCGCTTCTCCGCGACCGAGATGCGAAACCCGTTGGTCGAAGCCGTGGTCGACGGAGGCTGGACCTACGCACCGTCGCTCACGCTGGTTCGTTGGTTGGGCGGGTAGGCTCGACCTTAGGCTCGACCTACTCCACCGCCTTGAGCATCGTGAAATTCACCCCCACCGTCTTCCACCCACCCTGGCCATAGACGTAGGACGCATCCACCGTCAGCACCAGGCCGTGGACGTCGGGGTATCGGCCCTTCACCGTCAGCTCGCCTTCCTGGGAGAGGGTGGGCTCGGAGGTCAACGCCAGCTCACCCACCATGAGCGGAGTTAGCTCGGCCTTCTGCTCGTGCGCCGTCTGGAAGGCCTGCCGCAGCTTCTCGTTGGTGAACTGGCTCTGAAATATCTGCGAGGATTGCGCCAGGTAGGCGGCGTAGTTACCGGTGCGGATGCCCTGATCCAGGCGCCGTAGATCGGCCGCCACCAGCGCGCGCAGTCGATTGAGAGGCGGAACCGTGGTCGCGCGAGGATCCCGGCCGAGCTTGTCGGTCTTGAACAGCTCCTGTCCGTCCACGGTCACCGTCCAGAATCCGTCATCGCTTTGCTTGGGCGGCTGGGCCACGTCGAAGGTGGTCTTCAGGAACCAGGCGCCCGCGACAATCTTGCGCTGGCCGATCTCCTGGATAGGTGCCGAGAGCGACTTGTCGCTGCCTCCCGAGCTTCGGTGCCATACCAGCCGGCCGTCGGCGGTGACAAGAAGGCTGGCCTGCTCGTTCTTCCATAACCCAACCCATCCCTTCTGATCCTCGGGGAGCGGTTTGGAACAAGCAACGGCCAGGGCCGGGACCAGCAATATCAAGCAACCGCGCATTCGATTCCCCTTTCGGTGCGTAAGCGTCGCCGCGTCAACGCGGTCACAGTGTACCGAGCGAAGGCTGCAGTGACAATGACGTGTGGACCTGACGTGCACGTCAGGACGTGCGTGACCGCGCTTTTTGTGGTGCTAGACTGGCGCCTTGTATCAAAGGATCCACTCCCGAAGTACCCACTGGGGCCTTCGCCCCGAGGACTACCTGCGATGCCAGCCAATGCCAGCAACATCACCATCCTCGGACCGAAGAGCGGCAGCAGCTCAGACCTCGAGCCTAAGACCGACCTGCTCCTCGAAACCTTTCAGGGTCGCGAGGCGCTGGGAGCTCCCTATCGGTACGACCTGACCATTCTGTCCGAAAACGCCGCGATTCCGGTCGGCGATCTCTTGGGCAAGCCGCTCACAGTGCGCATCGACCGCGGCGCCGACGTCGATCCACAGCACCAGTACCGGTACTTCAACGGCATCGTCGCCTACTTTGCCAAGGTGGGCCCGACCTTGCGCCACACCCGGTACGCCGTGGTCTTGGTCCCCACCCTCGCCCGACTGGCGTACGCGCAGAACTGCCGGATCTTCAACGACGCGAGCAATGCCGGGCTTGACCCCGAAAGCGGCCCGCCTTCCCAGGACACCCTCACCATCGTCAAGAAGGTCCTCAAGCAACGCGAAGTCACCTTGATCAAGGACATCACGGCGGACTCCAACGTGGACGTTGATCGGCGGTACTGCGTGCAGTATCGAGAGACGGACCTCAACTTCGTGCAGCGCCTCCTGGAGGACGAAGGCATCTACTACTTCTTCACCCACGAAGCCGACAAACACACCTTGGTGCTCGCCAATCTTATGGCCAACCACGACACGGTTCCGGGCTACGATTCGGTCTTGTGCCGGGTCAACCGGGACGACCGAAACACCGTCAGTGAGCACTTCTGGGGGCTGCGCGCTTCCGGTGCGCTGTACCCTTCCAAGTTCAGCGTTCTGCGGGGTTACGACTACACCACGAATCGAGCCAAGCAAGCGCAGATCGAATGGCAGGTCAGCGGCGAGGAGCAGCCGGGATCGAAATTCGAAGCGTATGACTATCCCGGGGGTCTGACCGAGGAAGAGCAGGCATCGCAAGATGCCATGGTTCGGATGCAAACCGAGCAAGCCGCCAACACGGTGATCGAGGTGGAGGGCAATACGCTGGGTCTTGGCGTCGGTGACCTTGTGAAGCTGACCAGAGCCACTGACGAGCACTACAATCCGTTCTGGAGCGACGCCGACCTGGACAAGAAATACCTTATCACCCAGGCGACGTACTCCATCTCCATCAACGAGCACGAAAGCGGCGACACCGTAGGGGCCGGCGATGCCTTCACCGCGCGGTACAACCTGCTCGATTCCGAGCTGCAATTCCGCCCGCGGCGAACGGCCTTCAAGCCGAGAATCGAAGGGCCGCAGACCGCGGTCGTGGTCGGGGAAGGTGACGAGGACGACGACGACGGCGAGGGCGATCAGCAGGAGGGCGGAAGCGGGAGCGCAAAGCCACCCAGTAAGGACAAGGACGAGATCTACACTGACAAGCTCGGGCGCGTGAAGGTGAAGCTCGACTGGGACAGGTCGCACCGCCGCCACCAGAAGGCCTCCTGCTGGGTGCGCGTAGCACAAGTCTGGGCGGGCCAGCAGTGGGGAGCGATCCACATCCCGCGCGTCGGGCAAGAGGTCATCGTCGAGTTCCTCGACGGCGATCCCGACCGACCTATCATCACCGGCCGGGTCTACAACACCGACAACATGCCGCCCTACACGCTGCCCAAGAACAAGACCCAAAGCGGAATCAAGAGCCGCAGCAGCATGGGTGGCACCGACCAGAACTTCAACGAGATCCGGTTCGAGGACTTGAAGGGCAAGGAAGAGCTGCACATCCAGGCCGAAAAGGACATGTCGACGACGGTCAAGCACAACCAGTCGACGTCGGTGGGCGCCGACCGCAGCGTCAGCGTGGGTGGCAATCACTCGGTCAGCGTGACGGGAACCCAGAGCACCACCGTCACCAAGAAAGAAACCCAGACCTACAAGGCCGAGCGCGAGATGAAGGTGACCGGCACCAATCTCGACGAGATCACCGGCGCGCACACCGGTAAGTACCACGCCGGCCGCACCGAAACCGTCGAGAAAGGCGACACGCTGGAGGTGGTGGGGTCGGACAAGACCGTCACGGTTCACGGCGAGTACAACACCACCGCGGACACCCAGTTCAAGGTGACCCAAGGGGGCAACACCCTCTTTATGAAAGGTAAAGACATCGTGGTGAACAACGGTGGCTGCGAGGTCAACCTGTCGGGCAGCTCCGCCACCGTCACCGCCAATTCCGAGGTGGCCATCAAGTGCGGCTCGGCTTCGATCTCGATGAAGAGCGACGGCACCATCGAGATCACGGGTGTGAAGGTCAAGATAGGCAATGCCAACAACAACGCCGCCTTCGAGCCGTCCGGAACAACCGTCAACGGCGTGAAGGTCACCTCGGCATCGGTGGGCATGCACGAGATCAGCGGGGCGCTCATCAAAATCGGCTAGCCATGCGCAAGCTCTTCGCGGACATGCGCCTCCGCCTGGAGGCATTCTTGGCGCAGCGCCGGGCGCTCTTGCTGGTGGTGCGCGCCGGGCCGGCCGAGCTCCTGCCGCTGGTTTCCACCCTAGACGGCATCGAGCAAGAGTCAGCGGACGCCTTCTGGCTGTTCCAAGAGCCCTTCGAAAGCGCAAGCAAATACGCCCAGGCCGTGGTCGAGTCCTTCCGCGTGCGCTACGTCGTACTGGTGCCCGAGCTGCGCAAGGCCCGCTCCGAGGTTCCCGGCGAGCTGCCGGCAGAGATCAGCAACCCGAGGCTGCCCCCCGTGGATCGCCTTCGGGCTTTGCTGGTGTTCGCGCGATCTCTTATCGACGATCTGGAAGTCACTCATCTGGTGGCGGGCTTTCTGCCCAGCAAGATCAGCGACCCGCAAGACTTCGCGCAACTGATTCTCGCGCTGGCCGCGCACGAAATGCCGCAACCCTGGTGTCACCACATGCGCATCCTCGTGCGCGAGGAAGCCCAGCCGGCGCCGCTCTATGCCGCCGCCGCCCAGGCCAAGCGGGCCATCGAGGTCTACGCCCCGGATATGGGACCAAACGCGGTGCAGGCCTCGCTGGAAGACGAAATGAACGACGCCGCTCTGCCCTTACCGCAGCGGATGCAGGCGGTGCTGCTGCTGGCCGGTATGGATCTGGCGTATCGCCGCTTCCCCGAGGCGTCGAAGAAATACGCCTTGCTCGCTCGCTACCACGGGGCACTCGGACCCAAGCCCCTGCATGCCTTAAGCCTCAACGGCCTCGGCGAGGTGTTCGATCGGATGGGGAACAAGCCAGAGGCGAAGCGCCACTACGAGCTGGCCCTGGTGCCCGCGGTGCAGGCCCAGGATCCCGCGTCGCTCATCAACGTCACCGGCAACCTGGCCAACTTGCATCGCCTGGCCGGCGACTTCGTGTCGGCCTTCGGTTACTACGAGGGACTTTCCATGCTGGCCAAGGTGGTCGGCAACGACGAGCTGCAGTTGCGCTGCCTGGAACAGATGGGGTTTTGCAAGCACAAGCTCGGTGACACCAAGGCGGCCTGGGAAAGCTGGAACGCCGGCGTGGCCCTGGCCCGCGATGCCCAGTCGAAGGAGCACCTGCTCGACTGCCTCGAACGCATCCACGGCCTTTACAAAGAAGCGAACCTGACGGCGCGCCGCCGTGAGATTGAACCCGAAATCGCCTGGCTGCGACAGCAAGGCATAAGGCCCTATCCCGCATGAGTGGCTACGTCGACTCTGGACTCACGGCTCTCGGCCAGACGGTGGAATCGACCATCAAGTCGACCACCGATTCGGTCAGCGCTGCCGCCGATGTGGTAACCCATCCGCAAGAGATCCTGAAGGATCCGATTGGAGCGGTGAAAAAAGTATCGGGCGCCATCGACGCCGTGAAGGGCCTGCCCGAGAAGATGTACACCAACCTGGTCGAGACCGGCGTCGCGGTGGCCACCAACGCCATTGCGGCCATCTTGCCGTCGTTCCCGGCCGCGCAGTTGGGTTCGCTCTACGTCGGCGCGCCCCACGCACACGCCCATCCGCCGAGCTTGATTCCCCCCGCGCCGCCCGTGCCCCTGCCCAGCATGGGCGCCATCACCCTGGGAACCTGCGTGCGGGTTCTGGTGGGCGGCATGCCCGCAGCGCGCGTGGGCGATTTGGGCATGGCGCCTACCTGCGGTGGCCTTGCGCCGTATTTTACGGTGTTCTTGGGATCGTCGAAGGTCTTCATCGGCGGTGCCCGAGCCGCGCGCATGACCGACATGTGCACGGTGTGCTCGCCGGGCAAGCCGCGCAGCCCGATGGGCGCGCTGGCGCTGCTCAGCGCCGGCATCGATCTGGTCGAGGGGCTCGAGGGCGCGGCCGACACCGCCGCGAGCCAGACGGAAGGCGCCGCGGCCATGGCAGCGGCCCAGGTGCTGGCAGCGTCCATGACCGCGGCGCAAACCGTGGCCGACGCCATCGCCGCCGCGCTCAGTGCCATGATGGGCTCGGACCCGGCGATTCCGCCCAAGCTGCCCGGCTTCGTGATGATGGGCGCGCCCACCGTGCTGGTCGCCGGCGTGCCCGTGCCCGCCACCGACGCCATCGCGAAGTGGCTGAAGAACAAGCTGAAGGGGCTGGCGAAAAAGTTGAGCGGCAAGGGCGGTGGCGGCAACAAGAAGGGAGTCGGCGGGGACTGTGGGTGTCCGCCCCCCCCTCCGGCCCCGGCGGGAGAGTCGTGATGACCACCAAGTGTTGCGGCAGCCTGCCATGGAAGGACAGCCTCCACCTGGTGGGCGATCCCGTGGACGTCGTGACCGGTGCGCAGACGTCGGTCGTGACGGATTTCCAGCTTCAGGGAGCGCATATCTTCCTTGCCGGCGCTCGCTACTACGATAGCAATCGCAACCAGATCGATCGTGGCGTCGGGCATGGGTTCTGGTTCTCGCTCGACTTCGAGCTCCGCTTCGACCTGGACGGCCTGACCTTCGCCGGCCCCGAGGCCGACAACATCCAGTTCCCGTTCCCTGCCGCCGACCGCGACTGCTGCATGCGCAGTGGGCACGAGCTGGAACGGGTCAGCTCCACCACCTTCCGAATCCATCCCCCGGGCGATGCCCCGAGCCTGGAGTTCCGCTTCGACCGGGAGCCGGTCGCCCGACCGACCAGGATCTTCTATGAGGAGGACGACCCGCGCCCGCCCCTACGCTTGCAGTACGACAAGGGGCTGCTGGCCGCAATCCAAGTCGACGTGAGCAAGCGCGTGGTGTTCGAGTACGCCGGCACGCACCTCGCTGGCGCTGTGCTGCTGGAGGCCGGCTCGACCAACAAGCACCGTCTTGTTCGCTACGGTTACGACCGCGAGGGACGCCTGATCGAGATCGAGAACGCCTACGGCGGCGTCCTTCGCTATGTCTACGACGACAGCAACCGTGTCATTCAAACCATCGACCGACGCGGCTACAGCTTCTTCTTCGAATACGACAAGGACGGGCGTTGCATCCACACCTGGGGCGAGGACGGCGTAGAGGAATTTCGCCTCGAATTCAAGGTGGAAGAGCACCTGACTGTGGTCACCCGCGGCGATGGCGCGGTCACCAGCTACTACTACGACGACCAGAAAGAGCTGGTCCAGATCATCGATCCATGCGGCGGGGTGACTGCCTATCTGAAGGACGAGGACGGGCGGGTTGTGAAGGAGGTGGATCCCAACGGCAACGAGAGCGAGATCCTCTACGACGAAGGCGACCTGCCCTACGCCAAGCTGGACCCGTTCGGCTACCCGGAGCTGCTAGAAGAACAAGAGAATCCTCCCCCGCACCCGCTGTCGCACGAGCTGCCGGATACCCCGGTGGAATGGGAGCACGGCGAATGGCCTGGTCCCATCGAGGTTGTTCCCGCGGACGTGCCCCTGGAACGTTGGTTGCCCCATTGGGTGGTCGACCTGTGGGGACCCAACCCGAGCGCCGCGCTGCCCGATCCCACCAAGGTCAGGGACGTCCAGGGGCTACTACTTCGCGAGGAACGCAAAGACGGCAAGAGCCGGCGTTGGGGCTACGACCAGAACGGCTTCGAGCGCTGGTACACCGACTTCGACGGCCGCACCACGCGCTACGAAAACGGGTCTTGGAACTTCCTACTGCGCGAGATCGACGGCCAAGGCAGCGTTACCGAATACGCATACACCAAGAGCGAAGAGGTCTCGGCCATCGTCGATCCGGGCGGCACCCGCAGCGAGTACAGCTACGACCTCAAGGACCGCCTGGTCGAAGTACGTCGCCACGGCAAGGTGCGTGAGAGATACGTCTATGACGCCGCCGATAACCTTACCGAAAAGCGCGACGGCCAGGGGCGCTTGCTGCTCAAGCTGGCCATCACCAAGGGCAATGAGATCGCACAGCGCCTCTTGGGCTCTGGCGATGTGGAGGACTTCAAATACCTACCCAACGGCCGGCTGGCCCAGGCCAAGAATCAGGCTGGCACCGTCACCTTTGCCTACGATGACCAGGGCCAGCGCACGGCGGACGAACGCGATGGCAAAGGCGCGCGCCACCGCTTCGAGGCGGATCGCCTTGCCGAAACCAGCGTCCTCGGGAGATTCGTCACCAGGTACATCCAGACCGACGACACCACGACCGTGGTACTGGACCCGGGAGGTCAGACCCAGCGCCTGCACCTGCGCGGGCCGGGCCTGGTCGAACGGGCTTGCTCCAACGACGTCGAAGAGCTGAGCCACTACGACCCCAGCGGACGTTGTCTGCTCAAGGCCGCAGAAGGCCCCGGCCTAAGGAAGACTGGTGGGTGGGCTCGGCGTTTCGCGTACTCGGGTGAAGGCGATCTGGTCCAACGCGATGACAGCCTCCGCGGAACCACGATCTTCGAGCACGACGAAGTACACCGGCTGTCGAAGGTGCGCTTGTGGGACGGCACGGCCCATGAATACGCCTACGACCGGGCGGGCAACTTGCTCAAGGCCCCAGGTCTCTCCGCACGCATGCAGACAGGCAACCGTCTGCTGGAGGCCAACGACGACCAGTTCAGCTACGACGAGCGTGACAACCTCTCGCAACGCCGAGGTCGCGCGGGCACCACCAAGTACACCTACGATTCGCGCGACCTACTAAACGCGATCGATGGGCCGGGCATCAGCTACCGGGCGGTTCACGACGGTCTGGGTCGTCGGACCCGGAAGACCATCAGCGGCCAGACCTGGCAGTACTACTGGGATACCGATCGCCTGGCCGCAGAGATCTTCCCCGACGGCCGGCTGCGCGTGTACGTTTACCCGGACGCCGCGGCCCTGGTACCAATCCTGTTCCTGGAGTATGAGAGCGTTGATGCCGACCCGGCCACCGGCAAGCGCTATCACATCCATACCGACCACCTCGGCTGTCCCGAGCTGGTGCTGGACGACGCCGGCCGTGCTGTCTGGCGCGCGCGTATAGACCCGTACGGCACGGCCCAGATCGACGTGGGCGCAGATTTCCACCAGCCACTACGCTGGCCAGGGCACTACTACGACTCCGAAACGGGCCTACACGACAACCGCTTCCGAACCTACAGCCCCGAGCTCGGCCGCTATCTGCAATCCGATCCCGCAGGCACCGAGGGCAGTCTCAACCTATACGCCTATACCGAGAATCCACTGCGGGCGGTGGATCTGGATGGCCTGAAGGCGTGTCCGCGAGCGAAGGCCGCGAAGAAGGCGGCAAAGAAGGCCAAGAAGGACGCCAAGGGCAAGAACAAGGAGGACGCAAAGAAGGGTGGGAAGGGGAAAAAGCGTGGGCCGAAGACGGATCCCAAGGCACCCCACAACGCCAAGATTCGCGCAGAGGCGAACAAGCTCCAGAGAAAGGGAAACACCATTCTCGCTGGCGGCGGGCGTGCGAAGGAAAAGCTCATCCCCACGCCTGGCGGACAGAAGGATGGCCGCCGACCGGACATCCTGTACCGGACAAAGAAAGGCGAGCTCCGTGGGCGAAACGTTGGTAAGGTTGACGCCAGTGGGCAGCCAGTAACACGCGAACGGACTGCTTTGGCGGACCTGAATGGTCCGGGTGGACTCCCAACGGACTTCGTTGCTTACAACAACTAAGAATCAGGTGCTCGAAAAGAAATGTCCGACATCTCAATTCAATTTCACGCTACTCCCGACGAGCTCCTTTTGCTGGTGCAGGACTTCGTCCAGGACGCTCGGATCTTTGTCTCTGCCATCAAGTACGAGCCGTTCAAAGTCATCCCCGTGGAGAACCAGGCTCTTGTATTGGTGCTACATCAAACCGATGTGGAGCGTCTTGCGTTCACAATCAAGCGGCCGGTGCTGCGGGGCAATGGCATGATGGGCTTCTTGGATCGAAACCCGAGCGCACTCCTGCTCGACATCGGCCGAAGGGTCGACGCTGGTCTCCAGGAATCCGGAATTACCGCCCGCACTTCTGACAAGGCCGTCCTTGGCATATGGAGGAAGCTCTCCAGGCGGATAATCGCCGCAACTCGCACTGGCGTCACTGCCGTCAACCCCCAGACTGGGGCGACTGCGCCCGTGAGGAGTCACCGCTTCTCGGACGGAGCGAAAGCGCTTGAGCGTGCCGGCGTGCCCATGCTTCCGGTGGCGGGAACAGCTCGGCTACGCTTCGAAGACTAGCCCGATATCACCGGCTCTCGCTCAAAGACGAACGGTAAGCGCCGAAGAAGCAAGGGAACTGGCCGTGTGCTCATAAGGACCTTCTCCTCAAGACCGAACAAGGACAAGGGGCTCTTGATCCCGATCGAGGATTGAGCGGCGTCGGGATTGCCGACGCGTGCGTAGAGCCTCCGTCACCTCGCGCCGCTCGCACCGACGGGCAACATCGAGTGGATAATGATCCCCTTTCCGAACAAGGTGGGGGCGTTACGCTCGCCTTGGATGCGCACGCGCTGTCCGACGGGATACTGGTCGACCGCTTGAGGCGCGCAGTCTCCCGTCAGCATCTCGCCACTGTCCAGCTTGACGTTGATGAGGTACCGGGCCCCGACTTTGGCCCACGCCTGGGCGTGACCGAGCTGCTGCTTGGTGTACGGTCTCGGCACGGCATCGTGCTCGGGCTCAAAGACGCGGGACACCACCTCCCCGTCCGCGGTGAAAGGCGTCCCCGGTTTGGACGAGGACATCGACAACTGCCCGTACAGCACCGCCGCGATGAGAAACGCGGCCGAGCCGAGGAGAACGAGCTTGGTCTTTGGGTTCATGTGCGATTACCTCCAGTCGGCGGGAATAGTGGATGCCATCGCGGGGTTCAGCGCAGTCGATAGCGGATCGAGCCCGAGGCCAGATCGATTGCGGAAAATCCGTTCTCTTTGAACCATACGAAACCACCTGACAGCGAAAGCTCCGGTGCCTCGAAGTAATACTTCTCGGTGGAGGCCGGCTTTGGCTCTCGATGAAGCTTGCTGACCCCGGTCGCCGGGTCAATGCGATCGAAAACGATCTGGCCGGCCTGCCCATCCTCCACCAGCGCGAGCGCATCCCCGGACAAGGCACCGGCGAACCTCTCCGAATTCGACGGGAAGGATCCCACTTTGGGAAGCGTGTACCGCCAAAGCACCTCACGCTTGGCCAGGTCCACGCCCCAGAGCGCACATGTCTTCGCTCTTTTGCACTCGAAACTGTCCCAGGAAGCCGTGGCGGCGAGCACGAGCAGGTTGTCCTTCAGGTAGGTGGGGACGAGCTTGTTCTGCTCACGATCGACGATCTTGGTCACCTCTCCGTTGCGCCGACGAACCTGGTAGACGCCGTCGGTGCCGACGTAGACGATGCGCTCGTCATCCATCAGAAAACGCAACTCCCTCGGTGACGAGTCGACGAACCCGTCGTTCCGGTTGGTTTGCCATACCAGCTTGCCCGATCGCAGATTCCAGCGATCGATGCAGAAGCGATTGAATCCGTAAAACAGGTAGAGGTCGCTGCCGTCCTCGCTGAGCAGCGCGGGCACCGACAGACTGGGCTCGTTCGCAGGGATGACCGAGTGGGTGGAGCAGCGTGGTGCGAAGACGTGAGTCTCCTGCCCCGTCGCCACGTCGCTGACGAACACCTCGAGCGGCTTTTTCCTCTTCTTGCCGTTGTACCGGATGTCCACGAGCACGTCGCCGGCGGCACGCCATTGCGTAGAAGGTGGGGGTTGCTTGACCGACCAGACGGTCTTGCCGGTGTTGATGTCGAAAGCTTGCGTGGTTCCGTCGCGCAGTTGGACAAGCAATCGCTCGGACAGAACCTTGGCAGGATTTCCGAACTGCGAGTAATCGGCCACCAGCGAGGCCTGCCATTCGATGCTCCCGTCGCGAATCTGCAAGGCGACTACGCTCGACTGGGTGACGACGAGAATGCGTTCGCCAATCACGACGACAGCGTCCGGGGAGACTCGCTCGCTGGCCGGCGTCGCATTCCAAAGCTGCTGGGAGGTCGCCGCGTCCAGCAGGGCTATGGCGCCAGGTGGCGTGGTCGAAAACAGAACCTTCGGGTCGCCCGTGGCCGGCGAGAGGGTGGCCAGTAGCTCAGACAGCTCGTGAGACTTGGGCTTGTTCTGGTTCGCCGCCGACGGCTGTCTCGCCCCGTTTCCACTGGACGGCTGGCTCGCTTCGCTGCTGCGCCGAACCGCTTGGCGGGTCCCAAACTGGCCGACCACTCCGACCAGCAGCGACGCTCCCAGCACCACGCCGGTGTAGATCCACGATCGTCGCCAAACCTTGCGTGACGCTGACATCGCGCTGGAAAGGTTGCGATTGAGATCGGCGGCCGGTGAGCGCAGGCTGGCCCCGCAGTAGTCGCAACGCTCGCTGGACGGGCCGGAGAGCGGCGCACCACAGGTAGGACAGTTGTTGGGAGAGCCTGCAGACGAACCGGTCATGCGTGCACGTTGTCATGACCCGCGATGGTCCGCAATTCACGATCCGCAGAGGCACTGCCGAAGAACCTCAAGCGTTGCGGGCGGTTGGGGCTTCTTCTCAAGTCTGTCCAATTCGGCCTTAACTTCGGCCGTCTGCGTGTCGAAGTACCCTTTGATGTCTGACGTAGGCGGCATTACAGGTTCTCCTGGAACAAATGGCAACTACTCGGGCTCGGGGCCGCTGACCGTGGCGAACGCTCTGGCCCAGTTGCGCCATCACCCTTCTGCCACCGTCGATATTTCCGATAGTGTCCAAAACATCGCCAAGAACCTGGACGCCTTGCAGTCGGTGGCAGGCAAGATCACATCGATCTCCACTACCGACACCAGCACGGCCATGACGGTGACGGGCGCCCAGTATCAGAAGGACGGTGCAGCGCTTGCGATCTGGGGAGCGGGCTCGGGACAAACGGTCGCCATCACGGCGGCCAAGGCGAGTATTTCCGTTGCGTTGCCAAGCTACGTGACCTCGGTGAAGGTCGCTGATTCGCGGGCCTCGATTCAAAGCCACTTGGACAGCCTGGAGACCCTCGCGACAAACGGGCTGTTGCAAGAGATCTCGCAGACCGGAACCCAGGGAAATCTCAGCATCACGGTCGGACAACTGACCGCCGATCAGGATGCCCTGGACAAGATCAAGAACCACGGCTACACGCTCGCCATCACCGGCGCCAGCGTCAGCGATGCGCTGGGTCCCGACGGCAGTTCCGGGCTGTCGACCAACAGCAAGGTCAAGTCGATTGCCATCACCGACACCACCGACGCCATCGCCAGCCACTTGGATGATTTGCAACGGGTGGGCCTGCGTATCAAGAGCATCAGCCAGACCGACGCGCAGAACCCACTGAGCCTGACCGGGCAACAATACCAGCAGGACAAGGTCGTGCTCGGCAAGATCATCACCTCCGATATGCTCGACGTCATCGACGCATCGGCAACGCAGACCAGGGCGCTTGCGTCGGACCACAAAGTGGTGACGGTCGATGTCCAGGATACGGCAAAGAACCTGGCTCGCAACTGGTCCTTCCTGCAAGACCTTGCGGACAATCTCACCACGGTGCAAGTGACCGATCAGAACAACGCCATCCGCTTGACGTCGGATCAATTCGCGGCAAGCGATACCCTGCTTAGCAAGTTCGTCGATGACGGACAGCACACCTACAAGCTGGCAGTGACCAATGTGAGTGCCGGAACCGCGACGACGGTAGCCGGGGCCAGCCATGTGGACACCGTCGAAGTGGCTGACTCGGGCGCGAACCTCGTAGCCAATCTGGACGACCTGGAGACTCTCAACGGGCAGGGCAAGCTGACGAGCGTTACGGTCACGAACTCCAGCACACCGTTGGTCATGGACGTGTCGCGGTTCCAAGCTGCCGACATGGCGGCGACCCAGGCGGTGCTCGACAAGGTCAAGGGCGGCAACTACAAGGTGGCGATTGCGGGCGCTGGCGTAGCCGATGCGACCACTTTGGCCAGCAACAAGCACATCGTCCAGTTCCAGGTCGCTGATTCCAGCGCCAATATCAAATCGGGGCTCGATGCGCTCTATCACCTGGGTTCCCGACTTACCAGCATCGAGCAGACCGATGTCGGCGCGGCTTTCGACCTGACCCAGACGCAGCTCGATTCGCGCGCCTCCGTGTTGGCAAAGATCAGGGGCGGCTACACCTCCAACCTGACGGGAGTATCCGCGGCCAAGGCGGTGGCGGATGCCACCAATTTGCATGTGGGGCAAATCGCAGTGACCGACACCGGACGCAATATCTTGGCCAAGTGGTCGGCGCTGCGCACGCTCGGCGCAGAGCTCACCTCGATCACCAAGAGCGACGGCGGCGCCATCTCGCTGTCAGCGGACAACTACCAGGCAGGTGTCCACGACAATCTCGTCAGCAAATTCGACCAGAACGCGACCTTCGCGGTCACCGGCGCCAGCGTCGGGCAAGCGCAAGCCATTGCCGGTGATACGGCGGTGACCCAAATCGACATGAGCGACGAGGGCAGTGCCATCGAGGACAACCTCTCGGCGCTCGAAACTCTGGTCGGCGGAGACAATGGGAGCAAGATCCACAGCATCACCAACCAGACGCCGACCGTGAGTCTGTCACTGGATGAAAGCGCGCTGTCGGACGCGCAGCCAGTTCTGTCTCTCATCAAGGGCGGCAGCTACAAGCTGGCGGTGACGGGAGTCGCGGCGAGCGACGCGAAGACCCTGGTCACCAACAACCACAAGATCGCCACCGTCGATGTCTCCGGCGACGCCGACAGCATCGCCACCAATCTATCGGATCTCAATTCCCTCGGATCGAAGCTCCTTAGCATCACCCAGACCGACGCACCCGGCACCATGCTGAGCCTGACCGGGGCACAGTACGAACAAGACGCGGCGGCGCTGGCCAAGATCCAGGGCGGCTACCTGGCCTCCCTTTCGCAAGTCTCGGCAGCCAAGGCAGCCACCTTTGCCTCCGACACCCAAGTCGCAAGCCTCGCCGTGTCCGACACCGGTGCGAATTTGTCGTCCGCCTGGGGCTCGCTCGCGCAGATCGGCGCCAAGCTTACCGACGTGGCCGAGACCGATTCCTCGGCGCTGCAGATCGGGGTTGACGATTGGAACAATGGCGATGCCTTACGCCAGAAGTTCAGCACCGACATTACCGCCGCCATCCAGGGCGCTCGCGTGTCGCAGGTGTCCGACCTGGCAAGCGCGGACGAGGTCACATCTATCCAGGTGCTGGACAGCGCAAGTGCGCTGACGGCGGCCCTTGGCGATCTGGCGGGACAGTCGAAAGTCACCCAGCTTGTGGTGGAAGATCCGACCGTCGCGATGGAAATGACCGCCCAGACCTACGCCGACTCGGCCGCCATCCTCGGGCAAGTGAAGGACGGCCAATACAGTGTCGCCCTCAGTGATGTCTCGGCACAGGACGCGACAACCCTGGCCAGCGACACGCACGTCGCCTCGATGGACGTCAGCGATTCGAGCACGGAAATTGCGGCGAATTTCGACGCGCTCGCGTCCGCGACGAACCTGAATTCCATCTCGCTTACGGACCAGGACGAAACCATCTCGCTCACGGCGGCACAAGTGCTCAACAACGGGGACACGCTGTCCAAGATCGACGGGTCCTACCAGCTTGAAGCCACGGGAGCGGCCATGGCGGATCTTGCCAACCTTCAGAATATCCCTGAGGTCACGTCGATCAGCATCAGCGACAGCGCCGACAACGTGTCGAACAATTTCGGCGACGTGCTCGCCCTGGGAGACACTCTCTCCCAACTCCACCTCACCGACGACTCGCCGATGCTATCCCTCTCCGAATCCGATTGGACCACAGGCGCCTCCGCGCTAGGTACGATCGACAACCTGAACTACCAGGTAGACGTCACCAATGCCGTGGCGGGGGACGCGCAGACGCTGGCGGGCAACGCCACGGTTCACTCGGTGGCGGTTGCTGATGCTTCGAGCAACCTCGCCAGCAACTGGGACACCTTGGTTGGCCTTTACAACGATGGCGCCGGCAAGCTCACGGGCCTGGCTATCACCGACGAGAATCCGTTGAGCCTGACCACCGCACAGCAGACCTCGGGCGCGACGATGATCGCGGCCCTCTTGCCCGACGAAGACATCCAGACGGCGGGTTAGCCACTGCGGGCTCTTCGCGAGTGCGCTTTCGAAGTAACTACTTCACCGTCAGTTGCGCCCGGCAGGTCGACCCGGTCGATTGGTCCTGGCACGACGCCGAGAGCGGACTGGCAGTGCTGTTGTCGCACTCCCGTTTCACCAGATTACCGTGGGTTACCGTCGGGGTCTGCGTGCCACCGCTGGTGGAAAACCCCGAATCGGCGCCGACCTGCGCGTCGCTTTGCACGGTGAAGAAACCGGCATCGCGGTACGCGTTCGCCGGCAGGGACGAGCCTTCCTGCAAGTAACCGGACAAGGTCCACGCATCGGAGGTCAGGCCAACGTTTTTGCCGGTGGCACTCTCGAACCTTCCCGCCGTGGGCAGCCCTACGTCACCACCGCCTTTCACGGAGATGGCACAGTCGTTGGCCAGTGAGATCATGGTGACGTCGCCTTCGGGTCCGCAGGTTCCGGTGACGTGGAACACCACGGACTGGGTTGGGTGATTGCAGACGTCGTGGTACGAGGTGGGCTCGTACTGAGACGTCGCGATCAGGAAGTAACTGGTTCCCAGTAGGGCCAAAAGGCGCGCCAGGGGCCGGACTCGAATGACTTTGCGGCTAGTCATGGAAGCCTCCATCCACGGGGGAACCTGCGTCCCCGGGCTGGGAACCTCCATCCACGGGGGAACCTGCGTCTGGCTTTGTCGGTGTCCCGGCGAGCGACTGATTCAGGTCCACAACGCCGGACACTTCCAAGCTCGGGGTCAATTGAACGACGCCCACCGCGGGCTCGGTTACGACGGCGATGTGGTTCGGCGGCAAGGGCACGGCCCGCACGATCTCGCTGGCGGCGGCAATCTGGCCGAAGGTGCCTAGGGTGTCGTTGGCATACGAAACGATTTCGACCCGGCCGCCGGTGTTGTCTTGTGAGTAGCCGGTTGACGTCGAATTGTAGGGCACCAGAAGCAGACTGAGATCGTCAACCGTCCGCACCACCTTGGCCAAATTGTCGGCCTGATCCGGCAGCGCGGAGTAGCTGTCGCCGAACGGGATTCGGTCCATGAGCCGGGGCGATCCCAGATTGCTCACGTCGTAGATCGAAGCTTGCAGGTGCCAGCCCGCGGACTGACTGTTCCAATCGCGGCCGATGCCGAGCAAGCGGTTCCCCCGCGGGATGATGAAGTCGAGCCATCCGGGCGTCTGCAGATAGCCGGCGATAGTGGGGTTGGCCGGGTCGGACAGGTCTATGGTGAAGAGGGGATCCGCTTGCCGATAGGTGACAAGGTATGCTCGCGGTCCGTCGAAGCGCACCGCCATCACCTTCTCCAGGTGAGCCGTGTCGAGAGAGAGCGTGGCGATGGGATCGAGATGGCTGGCGTCGGGCGAGTTGAAGGTGCGCAGGGTCGCGGTCAAGCTGCCGGTCGAGGTCCACCAACCGTCCCGCGCGACCAGGACCCGAAAGACACCGCCATAGGCGTCCATGCCCCAGCGATCCTTCAGCATCCCAGCCATCGCGTAGTTGGCGCCGAAGCGAAGAACCCCGACCGGCGAGCTGATGTCGATGGCAAAGATCGTGGTGCAACCCTCGTTGTCGTAGTAGCTGGAGGCGCACTCGCCCATGGCTGTCCCTTGATAGGATTCGGTCGCCACATAGAAGACGTTTTCCGTCGCCAGCACGTTGCTGCCAGACGTGCCGAGCGGCAGGGTGATCCGGTCCACCAACTGCGGCGAGCCCGGGTTGGCGACGTTCACCGATTCGATCACCGCGCCCGAGTCAGATGCCGTGTAGAGAACGTCACCCACCAAGCGCGAGTTGGTGGTCGTCCCGGAAAGCCCCACGTAGCCGGCCAGCAACGGCGAGCCGGGCTTGCGCACGTCGATGACCGTCATGCGCGAGCTCGTGGTGGAAGACGACGCGGACGAGATCCCCGAGTTCAACGCCAAGATGTAGCCGTTGTGCAGGTACATCTCGACCGGCGTGCCCGAAAGCGAAGCCCGGCTCATGAGGGTCGGCGCCGACGGATCGCCAATCCCGATCACCGACAGACCCTTGCTCTGATTGAGGACGTACAGGGTCGAACCGTCAAGCCACACGATGTCGCCCTCCTCGATCAGGCGATCCAAGGGCGGGGGCTGCACGGAAACGCCGGTGGAGCCCGATCCGTTGTCCGACGACGAACAGCCCAGTGCTGCAAGCATCGACAGAACGATGAGGAGGTACTTTGTCATGCTACCGCTCAGATGCAGGACTTGGGCCAACGCTGATTTCAAGGGTTACCCTTCCTTTCCAGGACGAAGCCCGGACGCAGATGTCGCGGTTGGGTCCACGCGCGCACGAGACAGCCTGAGACGACGCCATCCATAGCTTACCGCAACTGGCACCATGAGCAGTGCCCAAAGGTCGCTGGGGTCGCTGGTCAAGACGAAGTGCCTGAGCCCGAACGGACTGCCGAGCACATGCAGGGCGCCAAGGAAAAGGCGCTGGAAGCCAGGCCAGATCTCCTGGCCGCAGAAGACGAATGTCGCCAGGCCGGCGCCCATCAGCACGCGCGCGCGGTCCCGGCCTCGCCAAATGAGCCCCAGCAGCGCCGACGTGAATAGCGGCAGGAAGAAGCAAATCGCCAGATCGGAAAGCTTGCCGGTGACCGCATTGTGAAAGCAGGGCTTGAGCATGCGGTCGTTCACCACCATCAGCGCCACGGCCAGAAGCGGCGCGGGTGCGAAAAACTCCGGCATCCGGAGGCGCTCCATGTCTGCATGCTGCCCACGAATGCACCAGGTCGGCAAGGGCGAATTGGCTCGAATTGACGTGCCATGCATCCGCGAAGAACTGTGTTCCGACGGACAATTGCGCGTGCCATAATTGGGGTTTCGGCATCAGCCGTCCGGCCGCCGGTCGGATCGCAGCGCTGGGAAAGAGCCACTCTTATGAAAGACAATCTCGAAGGACGTGTTGTCGTCCTGTTTGCATCGACGATCCTGCTGGGCGCATGTGGAACCCAACCGGCGGGCGCTGGATTGGGTGGTGCACTATCGTCCGGTGGCCGAGCCGGCACTGGTGACCAGATGGGCACGGGCGGTCAGGCGAAGGGCGGCAACACCGCGAATTCCAGCGGCAGTGGTGGCGTGGCGGCAACGGGAGGCGCGAGTCAAGCCGGCGGAGCCACAGGATCGGGCGGAGCCGTGGTCCCAAGCGGCGGACAGCCGACCGGCGGACGAGCCGCCGGCGGTCAAGCATCCGGCGGTCAGGGAAGCGGCGGTCAGGCAGCGGGCGGTCAAGCATCCGGCGGTCAGGGAAGCGGCGGCAGGGGCGGAGCAGGCGGGTTCTCGGGCGCGGGCGGCGCCGCGGGTGGATCGGGGGCCGACGCGGCCATCATCACCGGCGGCGCCCCTGGCAGCGGAGGCACATCCGCAGATGCGCGGGCCGGCGGTGACGTCCCGCTGTCCGATGCCGCAGGCAGCGGCGGCGTGGCGGGCGGCGGCAGAGGCGGCTCGGCGGGAACCATGGCGACCGGCGGTGCCACCGGTGCCGGCGGCAAGACCACCGTGGTCGCCGCGCCGGGCACCACCCTGGTCAAGGTCGACGTCAACACCAAACACCAGACCTTCGAGGGCTGGGGCACCAGCCTCGCTTGGTGGGCCTACCGCATCGGCGGCTGGTCGGAAAGCAAGCGCAATCAGTTCCTCGACCTCATCGTCGACCCGGTGGCCGGGCTTGGCTACAACGTCTTCCGCTACAACATCGGCGGCGGCGATGCCCCGGGCCACAATCACATGGAAGCCAATCGGCAGATGCCGGGCTTCGAATCCAGCAGCGGCACCTGGGACTGGAACGCGGACTCGCGCCAGACGTCGGTGCTCACGCGCCTGGTGTCGACCGGCAAGGACGTGATCATCGAGGCGTTCTCCAATTCGCCGCCGTATTGGATGACCAAGAGCGGCTGCGCCTCCGGCAACACCGACGGCTCCAACAACCTGAAGGACGATTCCTACGACACGTTTGCAGACTATTTGACCGAGGTGACCAAGCACTATCACGACGCGCTCGGCATCACCTTCCGCACCCTGGAACCGATGAACGAGCCCAACGCCAATTGGTGGACGGCAAACGGCAGCCAAGAGGGCTGTCATTTCAGCGCCGCCAATCAGCAGCAGGTCATCAAAGCTGTTTCGGCGTCGCTCGGCACGAAGGGCATCACCGACACCCACCTCAGTGCCTCGGACGAAAACAGCATGGACGACGCCTACAGCATCATCGGCGCTTACGACGCGACGACGCTAGCCGCGATGGCGCAAATCAACGTGCACTCTTACGCAGGCTCCAAGCGCACGCAGCTTCGCGCGCTCGCCACCAGCAAGGGCAAACGCCTGTGGCAGTCGGAAAGCGGCCCGCTGAGCGTGACCTTGGCCGACAACGCCGCTGCGGCCATCTTCATGGCGGGACGGATCATTCAGGATCTGCGCGATTTGCAGCCCGAAGCCTGGATCGAGTGGCAGGTGGTGGACCCAGGCGAAACCTGGACCAGCTTCACCGTGGACGATTCCCAGCAGACTTGGACGCCGCTCAAACGCTTCTACATGCAGTCCGGATTCACCCGCTACATTCGCCCGGGCGCCACATTTGTCGACATCAACAACGCGGACATGGTGGCTGCCCTGTCGGCCGACGGGGCGACGCTAACGATTGTGGTTCGCAACGGCGACACGTCGGGCAGCAAGGGATTCACCTTTGACCTCACCTCGCTGCCCTCGCTCGGCACGAGCATCGACGCGTACCGAACTTCCACCAGCGAGGATCTGGCGCACCTGACCTCCGCCTCGCCGCAAGGCTGGAGCTTCACCGCCACCATTCCCGCCAATTCGGTCACGACCTTCGTGGTTCCGGTGAAAAGCTAGACTGCGTCCATTCATCAGAAGTCCGACGCCGACAACGTACCTGCCCGATGCGAACCGGATCGGGACGCGGGGTTGCTCCTACGCGGCCCAGGCGCGGCCCGCAGGATGGCCTTGGCACGGGGCTGCGGCGGCCCGCCGTGGTCGGCATAGGCAGCCGGAGGCGGCCTCACAGAGCCTCCCGATTCTTCCTCCACATCAGCGATGGTCGGGAGCCTCGAAGGAGGCGGGATGGGGAGCGGCGTAACCTGCGGGCCACGTGCCGAGGGGTCGCCTGGTTCCACACGGACCTCCTTGGGACTGCCGCGACCGTCGGCATCTTTTCCTCGGAAAAGCAGGAACCACGGTATCAAGAGGAGGATCGCGACGATCAACGCGGCGGCGATGGGTCTTTGCAAGACCCCACGTCGGAGCATCTGCCACGCTCTTGCCCGTATCGCGACGGCTTGCGACAACCCCAGCCTCGAGATTACCCCCGCCCCGGAAGCGACGTGCGAGTCATCGGCAGGAAGCGAGTACAAGGCCCGCGTCTCTCCCGCCCGGGCGCGCCCGGGCGGCGAGCTCGGTTCATCTGCCTGGGCCAGGGCAGCGGGAAGCGCGTTCGATGGTCCGCGCGGCAAGAAGGCCACGCCCGCAATTGGCGACAGCGAGCGTTGCACCGGCAACGGCGGCAGCAGATGATCCTCCATCGCCCGAATCAGGTGCTCCACATCGGGGAAGCGTTCGGCCGGATTCTTCGCCAACGTCCGGTCTAGGATGGGCTGAACTGCGTCGGGGAGGTCGGGACGATAGCTCGTGACCTTGGGTGGCGGCTCGGTGAGAATTCGTGCTAGCAGCTCTTGGCTCGGCTCTCCCGGGAACGGCACTTGGCCGGTCAGCACTTCGAAAATCAGGACGCCAAAGCCGTAGACGTCGGTTCGGCTGTCGACGATGTGCGGGAACTCGATGTCCTCGGGCGCCATATAGGCAGGCGTGCCAAAGCGCGCGCCTGGGTTTCCCGACGCCGACGTAAAGTCCACGACCCGCTCGGCCAACATCGAGATGCCGAAGTCGAGGACCTTGGTGGTCAGCAAGCGTCCCTCGGGATCCTTGCACAGAAAGAGATTTCCTGGTTTCAGATCGCGGTGGATGACGCCCTTCGCATTGGCGGCCGCAACGCCGCGCATGGCGGGCAATAGCAATGCAACCGCCTCTGTGACGGGCAAGGGCCCGTGCTCGCCCAAGTACGCTTGCAGCGTTTCCCCTTCCAGAAGCTCCATCACGATGCACGTCGTGCCTTCATGTTCGATGACGTCAAAGATGCTAACCACGCTCGGGTGGTTGACCATGCTCGCGGCAAGGGCCTCGCGGCGGAACAATTCGGCCGCGCCGCCCACTTCGGCGAATGTGGGAAGAATGACCTTGAGAGCAACGTGCTTGCCGGTGCGCTCGTTGGTTCCCGCCCAAACGGCAGCCATTCCCCCCTCAGCCAAGAGTTGTTCGACACGGTACCTTTCGCCCACCAGCTGACCGGGGCGAAGGACGGCCCCGAGGTCCATCTGCGTTTTGACCAACCCTTTCATCGACGGCAGTTGGATGCCGCCACTGAGAGTAGGTGGCTTACATACACGCTTGTTGCAGAAGATCGGCGACGGTAAATCGAATTGGGGGTGCTCGCGTCAGTGGACCGTCGTCGACCGCTACGGCACACTGACCTCGCGTACGCTGCCCTTCTTGAAGACGAGACCTTCGCTGCCGACGTTGTCACTCCGGAAATACACCGTGATGTTGGGCTTGCCGCTCTCCGAGCCGGCGCGCGTCGGGGCGCGGGTGAGAGGCAAGGCAGGATCGATCCCAGCCGCGCACGGCGTGGCGCCCATGCCGAAGTCTTGGCCATAGTCGACGTGCTCGTCGAGCTTGCGCCAGGTACCGCCGTCTTTCCCGTCGGTCTCGTCGATCCAAAGCTCTTGCTTGACGCCGCCGTCGGCCAGATCGTACACCGCGTGCTTGTAGCCGATCCACTGGTTGGTAGGCAAGGTTCCCGCGCTCCAGTAGGACTTGTTCAGGATCGCGGTGGAATCGGGATGCCTGGTTTCCTTTTCAAAATCGATGTGGCCGTCGCAGCGCATGCGGGCGTTGATGCCGCGGGTGTCGCACAGGTCGACGGTCTCTTGGCCGGTGGTGCCGTGGTTCGTGCGCGCCAGTGCCGCCATGCCTGCGTACGCCGCCGAGCAGGTGAAGGCGGGCGTGCGCATGAAGTACATGGTGATCTCCACGTCACGCCACTGGTCGAGCTTGGCCGGGTCGTGCACGTACATGCGCGGTACACCGCCCGAAATCTTCAAGGTGCCGGCGCCGTCGGTGGAATAGGAAGCATCACCATGGTCGGCGTCAAACCAGGGGTCGCCAGGGTCGATTCCGGTGAAGCTGCGCGCGCTGCCATTGTCCCACGACGAGAACCACGCCTTGCCACCCGCGAGCGCGGGATAAAGCTCTGTGACGCCGAAGCGATCCACGCCCGCGGACGTGCCGCCTCCGCTCGACCCGCCGGTGCCAGCCCCACCGCCGGCACCGCCCCCCGCACTTACGCCACCCGCGCCACCTCGACCGCCCTCACTGCCCCCGGATCCAGCCGCGCCTCCACTTGCACTCATGCCGCCGGATGCAGAACGCCCGCCCGCCCCGCCCGCGGAGCCCGCCACGCCACCCCTTGCGGCGCTGACGCCGCCCGTGCCGAACTCGCCGCCGCGCCCGATCCCGCCTGTGCCGACTACCCCACCGCCTCCGACGATGCCGCCAGTATTCTCGCCGCCTCCCGATCCGCCGACGCCGGCCGAGGTGAAGCCGCCCGCCGTGCTCACGCCCGCGCTTCCCAGCGTGCCACCCGCGACCGCCATCCCGCTCGATCCAGCGCCGCCGGTTCCTAACCCCGTGGCTCCGCCGGACGTCGAAGCCCCGCCACTACCAACCGCGCCGCCGCTGTCTGTGATGCTGCTGTCACGAGCGATCCCCGCGCCAGCCCCTGAGCTGCCGCAACTAGCCGATCCACCCGCGAGCAACAGTAGAGCCAAGGTCGAAGTCAGTCGGACCATCAACCCATGGTACCGCGGGTGGGCTTCGGTTGGCGAAGTCTCCGTTATGGCGCCATGGGCCAATGGGCACCGCGGTGGCTTGCTTTTTCCCAGCCAGGCTATATCACACGGGGCTAGGTGTACCCTGAGTCAACAATCAGATAGATTCCTGGCCCTTACTTAGCCAACGAAGGAAGGGAAACCGCATGCACCAACTGTCTTCAGCACTTCTCGAACGGCTCAAGAATCGCCAGGCGGTCTTGGTCGCAGGTCTGGGGTGCTCGGAGCTTGCAGTCCTTCCCGGCTGGCGCGCACTGGTTTCGGCCCTGGCGGAGCGCGTACAGGACGAGTCGGAGAAGCGGGCGATTCTCGACCTGGCGGAGGCGCGCCAACTTTCAGCCGCGCTGGCTATGCTGCGCTCCACCTTGCCCGAGACCGAGCTGGCGGAAGCGCTGCAGGGACTTCTTCCCGCGCGCGGGCAAGCCCCGGAGGCCGTGCAAGCGCTCGCCCAAGCGCCGTGGCGCGGCATCATCACGACCGGTCTCGATTCGATTTGGACGACCGCCCTCGCGGCCAGCCCGGACATGGCCGGACGCATGGTATTCGCCGCCAGCGCAGCCGCGCTGGAAAATGGCCGCGGGCGCTTTCTGCTTCAGCCCTTCGGTCGACCGGACGTGCCGGCATCGCTGTGTCTGGCGCCTTCTGACATCGCGCCCAAGATCGTGGCCACAGGCGCAGCCAAGTTTCTCGACGGGCTTTACCAGAAGTGGTCGCTGGTGTTTGCCGGCTTCTCGCCCGACGATCCGGATTTGGCCTTGTTGGCCGGCCGGATCCTGGGCGCCAGCACGTCGACGGTGCAGCACTTCTTCGTGGCGCCCGATCTGCCTTCGGCCGTAGCCCGTCGGGTGCAGGCCGAGTTCGGGCTTACGCCCGTGTCCGTCGAGGGCACGCTAGAGGACGCGCTCAAGGCCCTTGCCGAGGGCTGCGCGCTGGCCAGCAACAAGCCGTCGGCGGATGACGTCGAGGCCTGGCTTGGGATCCTGACCTCCGACCCCGAGGACAAGGAAGCAGAGGGCATGGTCGAGCAGGGATTGGCCAAGCTGCGCGAGGACAAGGAATGGGAGCGCGTGGTCGGCGCCCTCATCAGCCGGGCCGAGGTCGAGCCCGACCCCGAGGATCAGGCGGCCGACCTGTACGAGGCGGGCCGCGTGCTGGAAAAGGACCTGTCCGCGCCCGACCGGGCCTACCCGGTCCTGCTCATGGCTCTTCACCTGACTCCCCACGACGCTTCCTTGCTCAGCGATGCCAAGCAAGCCGCGGACAAGGCGGGGCAGGCGAAGGAATTCCTGGACGAGCTGCGCCAGATCGAGCGCGAGGCCGGCGATTCGGCCAACCTCGGTGCGATGAGCCTGGGCGTCGCGCGCATGCTGGGCGACGATCCGGAAAGGCAAGACGAGGCCATCGCCGCGTATCAGAAGCTGCTCGACCGCGATCCCAAGAACGCGGAGGCGCTCGCCAATGTCGAATCGCTTCTGCGCAAGGCCGACCGCTGGGATGCTCTGGGTGCCCTCTATCAAAAGCTTCTGGAACGAAATCCGGGCAACCCGCACGTGGAATCGAGTCTTGAAGACGTCTACCAGCGCACCCAGAAGACGCCCGAGCTCATCGAGCTTCTGCAGGCGCGCCTGGCCAGAAATCCCGACGATGCGGGAGCGCGCGCCCGGCTCGAGACCCTGTACGAGGAGAATCAGCGCTGGCAGCCGCTGGCGACCATGTACGAGCGCCGGATAGAGAAGGACCCGGATGACCGGGACCTACGCGAGAAGCTCGAAGCGCTGTACCACAAGACCCAGCAGTGGCAGCCGCTCGGCATGCTGCTCGAACGCGAGCTGGTCAAGAATCCCGACAGCGTCGATGCGCTGAACAAGGTCGAGGATCTCTACCGCAAGAGCGAGCAATGGCGGCCCTTGGCCGACCTGCTTGAGCGTCGGGCCGAGCGGCGAGAGCCGGCCGGTGCGCGCACCATGCGCATGGAACGCGCTTCGATCTTCATCGACAAGCTGAAGGATTTCGACGCGGCGCTGGTGGTGGCCAAGGGTCTGGCCGCGCGCGATCCCGGCACCGCCGAGGAGATCTACGCCAAATGTCTGGATCGCGATCCGGGCAACGCCGACGCGTTGTTGGCGCTCTCGGATCTCGCGCGCGACAAGGGGGATCACCTGCGCGCGGCCAAGTTCATCCTCGACGCCGCCCTTCGCACGCAGAATCCGCTCGAGCTGGGCCGGCTGTTTGCCGAGGCCGGCAGCGTCTACCTCGACCATCTGTCCGACCAGGGCAAGGCTATCGAATATTTCGAGCGCGCCCTCGCCTCCGATCCGGAACAGACCACGGCGGCGGGACGGCTGCTGGCGCTGCGGGAAAAGGCCGAGGATTGGGCCGCGGCCGAGCCCTTGCTCGACCTGCTTCTGCGCAAGACGCCCGACGACGGCGCCGGCGGCAAGCGCGACCTATACCTGCGCCAGGTCCGCCTCGCGCGCAACCTCGGCAAGCCGGACAAGCTCGCGACAGCGCTCGCGGCCGCGAGCAAGGTCGAACCCCAGTCGGCGCCCCTTGCGCGGGAGTATGCGGACGTCCTGTTTGAACGGCAGGCTTGGGCCGAGGCGCGCGACGAGTATGAGCGCGCCCGCGGCTTGCTCGACGAAAAGACGCCGGCCGAGGAGCGCGCCTTCCTGTGCGAAAGGTTGGGCGCGTGCTCGGTGCATCTGGACCAGATCGACGCGGCCATTCGCTACTACGGCGACGCCTTGGCGCTGGAGCCGAACAAGCGCAGCACCCTGGAAACCTTGATCGATCTGCGCGCCGCCCGCGAAGAGTGGAAGGAGGTCGTCGCGCTCAAGCAGCAGATGCTTGCGCTCGTCACTGCGGATGACGACAAGGCACGCATCTTCGACGAAATCGGCGATGTCGAGCAGGAGCAGCTCTCCGACTGGCCGGCGGCCATGCAGGCCTACCGCGAAGCCCTCGCCGCCCAGCCCGCGCGCCGGCAGACGCTTTACAAGACCCTCGATTACTACACCCAGCAGAAGCAATGGTCGCCCGCGGTCGAGACGCTACAGAAGCTGGCCGGGCTGGAGGACGATCCCGCCGGCCGGGCCAAGCTGAGCTACGCCATGGCCGCCATCTACCGCGACGAAATGAAGGATGCCGCCAAGGCGGTGGAGCTGTTCTCCCGCGTGCTCGACGACAGCCCGATGTACCCCAAAGCTTTCGAGGCCGTCGAGAAGCTCCTCGGCGAGGCCAAGGAATGGAAGGACCTCGATCGGGCGTACCGCAAGCAATTGAAGCGCCTGCCCGAGGACGCGTCGCCCCAGCTCAAGCTGCGCCTCTTGGATGCGCTGGCCGACCTGTCACTGAAGTCGCGCGACAAGGATGCTGCGGCCGAGGCGATGGAGGAAGCGGCCTCCTTCGATCGCGACGACGTCGCAAGGCAAGAGCGGCTCGCGAATCTCTATTTCAGCATGGGGCCGTCCGCGGCCGACAAAGCCATCGCGCAGCACCAGCGCCTGCTGGTGCAGAAACCCGACCGCATCGATTCGTACAAGGCGCTGGCCGCGCTGTTCTTCCAGGCCGGTGCCCACGACAAGATGTGGTGCGTGGCCGGCGCCATGACCTGCCTCGGTAAGGCCGACCCGCCGCTGCGCACGCTGTACGAGAACCTGCGGCCCACGCAGACTGCAACGTCGCCAGGGAAGCTGGCCCAGGAGCTGTGGCGTCGGATCGTCCACCCCGACGAGAACCAGCATCTCGGTGCGCTGCTGGCGCTGCTCTCCCCTGCCCTGGCCTCGATAGCAGGCGAGCCCTACAAATCGTTCGGGCTGGACAAGAACACGCGCGTGGACGTGTCCGGCAACGCCTGGTCCTACGCCGGAGCTCTGCGCTACGTAGCGAACACTATCGAGACGCCGCTGCCCGAGGTGTACCTCAAGCCCGAAGCGCCGGGGACCGTGACCTTGGTGAACGTGAAAGACAAGTCCGCGGCCGTGCCAGCCTTCATCATCGGGCTTGGGTTCGATCAATTGTCGTCGCAAAGCCAGGTCGTGTTCGATTTGGCCAAGCGCATGGTGCACCTGCGACCCGAGCGCTTCGCGCGCATCTCCATGGGCACCGAGTCCGCGCTGGACACGGCGATTCGGGCCGGGCTGCAACTGGGCGGCGCTCCGGTCGATCCGGGCGAGCACCGCGCTGAGGTCGCGAAGCTGGCCAAGCAGCTCGACGGGCTGCTCGGCGCCTCGCTGCGAACCGAGCTGAAAGTGCTGGCCAAGAAGTACGTCGAGTCATCCGGCGGCGCCATCGACGCTGGCAAGTGGATGATCGCTTCCGATCTGACGGCATCGCGCGCGGCCCTCGCCATCTGCGGTGATATCGGTGCGGCAGCGCGGGTTCTCTCGCTGGAACCGACGGGACAAAGCCCAGTGCCGGTGCCCGAGCGAATCTACGATTTGCTCAGCTACTTCGTCAGCGAAGATCACTTCGCGGTGCGAGCGGCCCTTGGCCTGCAGGTCAACCTGAACCAGCCGAGCGAGCCGGATCCGCAGCCCAAGCGCCGCATGAGCCACATGCAAATCAAGACGCAAGAGTAAGCGGGGCTTGCCCTCAGGACCGGCTGGGGAACGCACGCGGGCAGGATCCATCGCCGGTTTTCCCGGCAGCGGGCCTTGCCCGGTCGCCGAAGCCTCGCTCTACTTCGTGTACCCCACGGCCTTGAGGTTCTTCATGACCGCGAGGTCGGTGGCGTCCGACTCCCGGACTGGTCATACAAGATCGATACTGTGCAGGTCGTGGTGCCACAGAAGGGGTCCTGGGTGGCTGTGTCGGCGTAGCCATCCGAGGTCATCCCGATATCGTCCGGCGGAGCTTGTGTTTCATCGCGCGTTGGCCTAGAAGAAAACACAAGGCCGCTGCGGAAACCTGGAGGAATGCAGATGCGATCCATGCGCTCTATCACCTCGATCATGTTGTTGGGCATGTCGCTTGGCGGGATTTCCGCGTGTGGTTCCACGGTTTTGTCGAGCACCCCGGTGTCGAAGAGCGGAGATGGCTGGGCGGTGACCCTTGAGCAGGCCAAGGAAGGTCCCGACGAGTATGTGGGCGAGGGCGGGGTCTTGGTGGAAGCCGGGGACGGCCAGAAGCTCGTCTGGGCGCTTGTGACCGTGCGAAACGACGGCCCGCAAGAACAAACCTTCGAGTATGAGAAGTGCTTCCTGGAGGGTCCGGGCGAGGCCCGCCGACCTTCGGTCATCGACAAACACATGCCGGAACTGAACACGGCCGCCGACCGAGCCGAGTCCTTCAATCCAGGAGAGGCTCGCACGCGGATGATCGTCTACACGTTCCCGAGCGACAAGCGTCCGACCACGCTCAAGTGCGAGTCGGCCGCGCTTCCGATCAAGGCCGTAAAGTAACGCCGGAAGAGTGCGGCACGGGGCCGCTTGTCGTTGGGACGCAGCGAGAGCCAGCTCTCCACGGCCGGATACCGATGCGGTTGCCAACAAGACTTATGTCACTGGCGCATTGGAGCATTGGCCAAGCAAGGCGGCTACACCGCTTGAAAGCTTACGGGCCACTCCTTGCGAGTGTAGCCTATCGAGCCAGCCCGAAAGGCGATACTATCGCCGTGCTGTCATGTTGCATCGTGTGCTTGGGCGTCTAACGAGAGCAGTCCTGGCTGACTCGGCCAATGGATCCACCAGCCTGGGAGGCGTCTGGAGTGTCGCCTGAAACCCAGCTGGGCGCCCTTTCCGGGACTGCGCTAGGTGGTGCCTATCAAGTCACGCGACTGATTGGCGAGGGCGGTATGGGTTGGGTGTACGAGGCCCGTCAACTCCGGCTGAACAAACGCGTCGCCGTCAAGGTGATGTCCCGAGAGTTGGCTGCGAATTCGGAAGCGCTGGCGCGCTTTCGCCGCGAGGCCGAGGTCACGTCGCAGCTTGGTCACCCCCACTTGGTTAGCGTAATCGATTTCGGCGCCATGGACACCGGGGAGCCCTACCTGGTCATGGAGTATCTGGACGGAGAGGACCTCGACCATCGCATTCGGCGTGTGGGGCGTCTGCCCCTGGATATCGTGGTCGAAATCACCAAGCAGGTCGCCTCGGCCCTCGCAGCCGCCCACGAGGAGGGGATCGTGCACCGCGATCTCAAGCCGGGAAACGTCTTCCTCGTCAAGGTCCGAGGCGAGGCGGATTTCGTGAAGGTGCTCGATTTCGGCATATCAAAGATCAAAGCGTCTCGAACCAAGCTCACCCGCGCGACCGCGGTGATAGGAACACCCGAGTACATGTCTCCCGAGCAGGCCACCGGTCTTATCGAGGAGATCGATGATCGGACCGATCAGTGGGCGCTCGGTTGTATCGCCTGGGAGATGCTGTCTGGCTATGCGCCATTCATTGCCGATGATATGGCTGCGCTCTTCTACCAGGTCATCAAGATGGATCCGCACCCTCTATCGCGGCGAGCGCCTGGTTTGCCTCCCGCGGTTGAGCCGGCGCTTCGTCGTGCCTTGGCTAAGCGAGCAGCGGACCGATACCCATCGATCAAAGACTTCTCTCGCGCTTTGCAGGCTGCTGCCACGGGGCTCCCTCGCGAAGTGACTCCACCACCGATTATGACCCCTCGGATGGCTGCGACGAAGGGGACCCTGGCGTACTCGAATGCTCTTCCTTCTGCAAAATCCGTGGTTGCGGCCCCCAACGCCGCCACAAGCGCACGCCGAGGCGCAGCGTTTCACGCAGAAAGTCTCGCCAACGATTCTGACGTCGCTGACGACTTTGCAGAGGAGCTACGCTCGCGAGGGCGCAATCGAGCCTACGCCATCCTTGGCACTGCGCTAGTCTTGCTGCTCGTAGGGGTGCTGGTATTCTGGCCGCGCAAGCCGCAGACATCGGCCAGCCTGCCCACGACACTACCTGCGCTGCCCAAATCGCCAGAGGTGCTCGCCTTGCCCCCACTTCCGACGGCACCTCCAACTTCGGCTCTTCCCCCGGAAAGCGATCCTGCGCGCCCAGCCAGGACGACGCCAAGCAAGGGCACGGCGTTGGAAGGCCTGATGAAAGAGGCTGCCACCGCGAAGTCTCCAGGCGCTGGGGAACGCAAGCCAGCCGACTCTCCGCGAGGGCGCGAGAAACCGTCGGCATATGCCAATCCGTTCGAGCCGGAGCGCTCAACCACCAGACCCGCCGAATCGTTCCGCGAAACTGGCAAACCATCGCCGTTCGCAGATCCGTTCGAGGCAGATCGTGTAAGCAGGAGACCCGCTGAGCGCAAGCCGACCAAGGCTCGGCCGTCACGACAGATCATAGAGGAGCTCTGACCATGAACGCAGCCCTGCTCGTGTCGGCGTTGCTGTTGGCACAAACGAGCACACCACCCGCGGACCCAGGACCGAAGGCGAAGGCGCAAGTCCTGTTGAAGGACGGGGCACAGCACTACCAGCAAGGAGCTTTCGCTGAGGCTCTTGAGAAGTTCCGGCAGGCCTACGAGGTGTTTCCAAGCCCAAAACTATTGTTCAACATCGGCCAAGCCAACCGCGAGCTGGGGCGGGATGTCGAGGCTGTCGAGTCCTTCGAGCGGTTTCTCTTTGAGGCTACCGACGCCTCTCCCGAATTGGTATCGGAAGCGAAGCGGTCCGTGAATGAGCTCGCACCCAAGATCGGGAAGATGCTCATCGACTGCAGCATCGACGGCGTCGAGATTACAGTCGATGGGAGGAAGATCGGGAAGACACCCCTTGCGGACTTCATTTGGGTGAGCGGCGGGAGCCATCAGGTTACGGCGACCCATCCCTCGATTATCCCTGTCGTGCAGACGGTGAGCGTCGCCCCGGGGACGATCGAGCCTCTCGCGATTCGACCTCGCAGCATCCCCCTGGCGTCCGCAGTAGGGCGAGTGCCGAGCTCATCGAGAGCACCAGCAGCCGCCCTACAAGCCGCGAGACCGACGACCTCGTCAGCCGAGAGCAAGGGCTGGTGGCTGGGGCGCAAATGGACTTGGGTGGCTGCGGGTTCAACGGTGGTGTTCGTCACCGCTGGTGCAATCGCAGGCTCGTTGATGCAATCGAAGTACGACGATCTCAGAAACACATGTGGCAAGGCCGCGGGTACTCATTGGACGGGCTGCAGCTCAGGCGACATCAGTTCCCTGGACACACGCAAAGACGTCGCAAACGTGTTCTGGGGCCTCAGTGCCGCTGCCGTCGTGACCACGGGCGCTCTCTTCTTTGTCGAACGACACGGCGTAACTGTGTCGCCCATGGCCGGGGAGATGAACGGCCTCGTCGCGAGTGTGAGGTACTAACGATGATGTTACCGTCGAGGCTCTGGATCCTTGTTTTTGCGAGCGCGGTCGCGTGCTCCTACGACGCGAGTCAGTTGGCCGGCCCTCCGGTAGAGGGCCTCGACGGCTCTGCTACTAGGATCGATGGCGCTTCGCTTGGGAATGCCGACACGAGCGGCCCAATCCGGTCGGACGGCCCGCGGGGAACAGATACGATAGACGCACCCATGGCGAAGGGTGGGTCTGGGGGAACGACGACTGGCGACGGACCCGTTGCGGGCGGCGTTGGATCGGGGGGGCTGAGCTCCAATGGAGGCACGGTGGGGCGGCCGGATTCGTCGGGTGCTGACGTCTCCGCGGGCCTGGTAGCGGTAAATCCCACAACGTTAGATTTCAGCACGATTGACGTCGGTGCGGTAAGCGCGGCTCAAGCAGTCACCGTGACCGTATCGGGCACGGCGGTTGCCATCAATGCGGCAGTGTCGGGGATTGGCTTCGCCATTTCCGCAGATACCTGCGCCGCGCTGCAACCGGTTGGAACTTGCACCATCAGCGTGCAGTTCGCCCCGGCTGCTCAGGGGTTGGCCAGCGGCAGTCTGACCGTCAACGGCGCTGCCGTGTCCCTCAGTGGCAGGGGCGTTGCGGGGACCGGCGGCAGCACCGGAGCTGGCGGGAAAGCTGGTGCAGGAGGAAGCACAGGGTCGGGCGGCAGCGTGAGCACCGGGGGCATTGTCGGCTCAGGTGGAACTGGGGCCAAGCCGTCGGGCGGCTCGGGCGGCAGTACCGTCATCGGGACCGCCGCCACTTGCACGACAGACCTGATGACCCTGCGAACCGGCACGGACAACAATTGGATCCCCAGCACTCCGCCAAGCTGCGGCATTCAAGGTTCGCTCTCCGCGTACAGCGACGGTTCCACTTGCACCTCGCCCTCGCCCATCACGGCCAGCGCGTGCGCCTCGGGAACGGCGGGATGCTGCATCTCGGGCACGACGGTCATCGACAGCACGAGCGCCAAGTGGGGATGCGGGCTTGTTCTCGATTTGAATTCGAGCGCCGGCACCTCGGCCACCAAGAGTGCTTATGCGGGTGCCGCGAAGGGCTTCAAGATCACCATCACCGGGACGGTGGCCACGGGCCAGGTGATCCGCATTATGTACGGCAGCGCCGCCACCGATCCCACGGGAGGAACGGCGCCCTACAAGGAAGTGGCGGGCCTGGGTACCTACTCAGTCCTGTTTAGCGACGCAACCTGCCCGGCCTGGGCGACCGGCACCAAGTGCGCAGTCGTTTCGGGCAACGCGGCCTACTCCCTCAAAGTCCAGATCCCGGGCGGCTCGGCAGCGACCGACAAGGTCGGCGCCTTCAGCAATGTTTGCATCACCAGCATCACGCCGATCTAGCGCCCACATTGCCGCCCCATGGCAATGACCTATTCCGTGCGGCGAGGCCACTTATCTAGAAGCAGCTACCATCTGGATCGCAGCGTACGCCATCAAGGCGGGGGAAACTCACATGAAGCACACGGGTCTACTGTCGCATCGGCGCCTCACGCCAGTGGCCGGCCGGAACGGATTCGCTCTGGCGGTCTGCCTGGCTGCCTTGGCGATAACGCCCGTGTCCGCGCGCGCGGCCGAGTACTACGTGGCACCCAACGGCAGCGATTCCGCCGCCGGCAGCTCGTCGGCGCCGTTCGCCAGCTTGTCGAAAGCGAACAGCAGCGCCGCCGCGGGCGATACCATCTGGGTGCACGGAGGTAGCTACTACCTCACCACCCAGCTCGTGCTGTCCAAGAGCGGCACCTCGGACACCAGCCGCACCAAGATTTGGGCGGTCCAGGGCGAAACCCCGGTGCTCGACGCTTCCAGGTACGTGACCAGCGACGCCGCCGTCGACGTGCCGGTGGTCCTGGTGACGGGAAATTACATGCACCTTCGGGGCCTGGAAATCGCGAACGCCAAGGTGGGGGCCAGCGGCGACCATTCGTACTCCTTGCTGCGTACCAAGAACGCGAGCAACAACACCTTCGAGATGCTCAACATCCACCACGGCTTCGGGCCGGGGCTGTTCATCGACACCGGCACTGGGGGCAATCTGATTCTCAACTGCGATTCGCACGACAACTACGACAAGGCTGGCAGCCAGGGCGACGGTCAAAACGGCGATGGCTTCGGCGTGCACTACCAGAAGACCGGCCCTAGCACCACCATCCGCGGCTGCCGCGCGTGGATGGATTCGGACGACGGCTACGACCTCATCTCGCAGGAAGTCCCGGTCACGGTCGAGGGCAGCTTCGCCTTTCAGAACGGCTACGGCAGCGACGGAAACGGTAACGGCTTCAAGATGGGCAGCAGCCAGACCGGCATCCGGCACATCGTGCAGAACAACGTGGCCTGGAAGAACAAGGCTGCCGGCTTCTACGCCAACCATTCCACGGGCGGCAACACCTGGTACAACAACACGTCCTACAACAACGGCGTGCAATACAACATGCTGGCGAGCAGCTTCGACTCGTCGGGGAACGTCACCGGCACGATTGTGCTGACCGGCAGCAAGGTCCACATCATGCGCAACAACATCGGCTTCCCCGACAAGAACAGCAACATGGACGGGGTCGATACGGCGAGCAACACGTGGGACTTGGCCATCAGCGAAAGCAGCTCCGACTTCGCCAGCACCGATCCCACCGGCTGCGACGGTCCCAGGCAAACCGACGGCAGTATGCCGGCGGCTTGCACGTTCATGCGCCTCAAGTCGGGCAGCCCGCTCATCGACAAGGGCAAGGACGTCGGCCTTCCCTTCGTGGGTCAAGCGCCCGACCTTGGCGCCTTCGAATTCGGCGCCACGACCTCGGCGGGTGGCGCGGGCGGAGCGGCCACGTCCGCAGGCGGAAGCTCGGGGTCGGCAGGCAGCACCGGCGCCGGCGGGAGCTCGGGTCTCGGGGGAAGCCAGCAAAGCGGCGGCAGCACCGGAGCGGGCGGAAACACCGGGACCGGCGGAGCCAGTCGCGCCGACGCGGGCACGAACGACGCGGCAACGAGCGCCGGCGGCGCTGTCGGCAGCGGTGGCAGCTCCAGCACCGGCGGTGGTGCTGCCGTCGCAGGTGGAGCCACAAGCGCAAGCTCGGGTGGTTCTGTCGCCAGCGGAGGGCGCTCCAGCGCAGCCAGCGGAGGGGCCACGGCGTCGAGCGGTGGCTCGGTCGGCAGCGCGGGCGGGATCTCGTCCACGGGCGCCACCGGCGGAACCAGCAACCCCGGTTCTGGCGGCGCGGTCAGCACGGCCGGCACCGGTGGAAATACGGCCTCAGGGCAAGGCGGCTCCGGCGCGACCATGCCTGCGGGCTCATCGGGCTGTAGCTGCGCCGTAGGTGGAGCACACCCGCGCCCGTCTCTAACGTGGTTGCTGATGGCGGCATTGGGCCTCGCGTTCAGCCGCGCACGACGGCAGATTTAGGCAGCCTTTCATCCTGCGAAACAATCTGAGAATTCCAGGTTTCGCTGGGGTTAACTCGTCGTCGAGCCGTGGCGGCGTCGTTGACCTCCTCCGTCGCGGCGCCAACATGAAGGCATGCAGCACGCGCTCAGCTTTCGTTCGCGCAGGGTTGGCCCTCGCCCATTCCATCCCAAGCGGTCATGCCAGCGCGGCAAGCAAGGCGGTTCGTGCCGGGATGTTGCGCATGGCTTGCCCAACCAGCAGGAACCGCAACACCAGGGACGGCTGGCTCGGGCCAGCGCGGGTCTGGGTCGCCGGGCCAGGGCTTTGGTGCTGGCTGCCCTGACCGCCTCGTTCGCATTGCTCACTTACGGTTCGTACACGCAGCCGGCGGCAGCTCCGTCGGGTGGCCTTCCGGCGGTGCACGTTCGCCGCTGATGGAGCTTCCGGAGGAGCCCGCTCAGTTCGGTCTTTTCGGACATCGAAGTCAATGATTCGTTACGTGGCTCTAGTTTCATTGACTTCCGCGCCCGCGTTCGGGAAGATCCGGCCATGGCCTCTGCAATTCGAAGCTGTCTTCGGACTCTGCGCCAGCGGCACAGTGTGCAGCAGCGCGACCTCGCGGCCCAGGTCGGCGTCAGCCGGCAGACCTTGAGCGCGATCGAAGCTGGGACCACCATTCCCTCGACCCAGATCGCGCTCGGTCTGGCCCGAGCTCTCCGGTGTCGGGTGGAGGACATCTTCTCCCTCGACGAGGACACGAAGGGAATCGAAGCACAATTGTTCAGGGACTCCGCCCCGCCGGCTGGCCTCGCGCGAGCGCCCCAGCGGCTCCGCGTAGCCATGGCCCAGGTCGGCTCGCAATGGATAGCGCGCACACTGGACGGAGACCAGGGCTTCACGCCGGGAACGCCGGCCGACGGCATCGCGACCGCGCCGTCGGGAAAGACGACCGTCGCGGGCGCGCGCGTACGCCCGCTTCGCGATCTGGACGCGCTTTTGCGCAATCTGTTCGTGGCCGGGTGCGATCCGGCGCTCGGGCTCCTCGGGCGCCACGTGGAGGAGCGCCTGCGCGGGCCGAGGCTGCACTGGATCGACCTGGCGAGCCGGCCGGCGCTCGACGAGCTTGCGGCCGGTCGGGTTCACGTGGCGGGCTTGCATCTGGACGACCTCAGCGCCGGTAATCTCAACGCTGCCACCGTGCGCAGTCGTTTCGGCACGACGCCCATGTTGCTGGTGACACTGGCGACCTGGGAGCTTGGCATCGTGTACCGGGCTCGGCCCGGACGAGCGCTGAGAGGCGTGGCCGATCTTACGCACAAGGGGCTGCGCATCGTCGCGCGCGAGTCGGGCTCGGGGGCACAGCAGTTGCTAGAAAGCGCGCTTGACTGCGCCGGTCTTTCGATGCGCCAACTTGACGTCTCGGCCATCGCGCGCGGACATCGCGCGGTCGCGCAGCTGGTGGCAAGTCAGGTCGGCGACGCTGGCATTGCCACCCGGGCCGCGGCCCTGCCCTTCGGACTGGCCTTCGTATCGCTGGCTGAATCGCGCTTCGACTTGGCCATGGTTGCCGAATCGGCCTCGGACGAGCGCATCCAGGCAATGCTCGAGTGCTTGTCGAGCGATCGCTTCCGCAAGGACCTGGGAGCCATGGTCGGCTATCACGCAAGCAAGACCGGAGACACCGTCGCGGGACTCGGCGCATGAAGCGAAGCTCGCTGCTTGCCGCTGCGCTCGCTTCCGCGCTCTTCGGTGGCGCCCGCGCCGGCGAGTCGAGAGAGTTGGTCGTCTTCGCCGCCGCGTCGCTGCGCGAGGTGTTCCAGAATCTGGCCGACAGCTTCGAGAAGAAGCACGCCGACGTGAAGGTGCGAATCAATTTTGCCGGCAGCCAGGAGCTGCGGGTTCAGATCGAGCATGGCGCAAGGGCCGACGTATTCGCCTCGGCCGATGCGACGCATATGCGAGCGCTTCAGCAACAAGGCCTGGTTACCGAGCCCCGCATCTTCGCCCGCAACGAGCCCGTGGTGGTGGTACCCACGGACAATCCGGCCAGGCTGGCGGGGTTCGCCGACTTGCCCAAAGCCTCACGCATCGTGGTCGGCAGCGCCGAGGTTCCCATCGGGGCCTACACCGAGGCCATCCTAGCCAACGCCGAAAAACCTTACGGAAAGAAGTTCCGCGCTTCCGTGCTGGCGCGTATTCGCTCACGCGAGCTCAACGTGCGACAGGTGCTCACCAAGGTCGCTCTGGGCGAGGCAGACGCCGGCATTGTGTACAAGACCGATGCGCTTTCGGCCAAGGATAGGGTTTCCGCCATCGCGATTCCGGACAGCATCAATGTCATCGCCGAATATCCCATCACGGTCTTGGCCTCCGCGCCCCAGTCCGCGCTAGCCAGGGAATGGGTCAGCCTTGTCGCAGGTGAGGAAGGGCAGCAGGCGCTCAAGGCCGCCGGCTTTCGGCCCGAGCCCGGCCCGGTCCGAGGTGCAGGCAAGCCATGACTCAATCCCGCTACGGCTTGGGTCGCAACCTCGGCTACCGCGTGGGCATGGCCGTGCTGGCGTTGGGGCTTGCCACCCTGCTGGTGGTTCCGTTCATCGCCCTGCTGATTGACGGCGGACCGCTTGCCATCCTACGCGGTTTCCAATGCTCGCTGACTTTGCCGGCGCTGTGGCTCAGCCTGGAAACCACGGTCATTTCACTTGTCTTCGTCGTGCTTGGCGGGACCCCGCTGGCATGGTGGCTGGCCGGTTCGAAGTGGCGTTCGGCCAAGTGGCTTGAGACGCTGCTGCAATTGCCGGTCGTGATTCCACCCGCGGTGGGCGGCATCGCGCTTCTATTGGCGTTCGGACGGCGCGGGATCTTCGGCCCTTGGCTCGAACGCGTCGGCTTCGCCCCGACCTTCAACACCATCGCGGTCGTGATGGCGCAGATCTTCGTCTCGGCGCCGTTCTATTTGCACGCGGCAACCCTGGCCTTCGGACGCCTTGACCAAGATCTGCTCGCGGTTGGACGCAGCCTTGGCGCCTCGCCACCCAGGCTGTTCTTCCGAGTCGCATTGCCGCTGGCCCAACCGGCGCTGATCGGCGGCGCAGCCATGAGTTGGGCGCGGGCGCTGGGCGAGTTCGGCGCCACCCTGATGTTCGCCGGCAACATGACGGGCAAGACGCAAACGCTGCCGCTCGCCATCTACACCGCGCTTGAGATCGATCTGCGAACCGCACAGGCACTCTCGCTTTTGCTGGTGGTGTTCGCGTTCGGATTGCTGCTCGCACTGCGGCGGCTGAATCAATCGCCGGCCGCCATCGGCAGAAAGGCGACGTCGAGCCGATGAGCGAGCTACATAGTCTTTCTTTTTCAGTTGAGTATGCCATGGGCGACTTCTCGCTTCGTGCTTCCTTGGAGGTGGGCGCCGAGGCGGTGGCCTTGGTCGGCCCCAACGGCTCGGGCAAGAGCAGCCTGCTGCTGGCTCTCCTCGGCATCCGCGTTCCGCAGCGAGGTCACATCAGCCTTGGCGACAGAATTCTCTTGGATTCCGAGAACACCGTCTCTTGCCCGACCGAAGAGCGACGGCTGGCCTACTTGCCGCAGGATTTCGGCCTGTTCCCCTTTCTTTCCGCCGAGGACAACGTGGCCTTCGCGATTGCCTGCCGGGGCGAAAAAAGCAGCCGCGGCGCACGCAGGAGGCTGGCTCTCGACTATCTCGATCGTCTCGGCGTCGCCAGGTTGGCCGCCCGTCGTCCGCAACAGTTGTCGGGCGGGGAACGCCAGCGGGTAGCCCTCGCGCGCGCCCTTGCGTCCCAGCCGCGGGCGATGCTGCTCGACGAGCCGACTGCCGCGCTGGACGTGGGCGCCCGGGACGACGTACGCGCGCTGATCCGGGACAGCCTGCGCGAGTTGGCAATCCCCGCGCTGATTGTCACGCACGACTTCGGCGATGTCGCAAGTCTTGCCTCGCGGGTGGCGGTCATGGAGTCGGGCCGACTGGTTGCCTGCGTCGGTGTGGCGGAAGCGCAGGCGTCGCCGCCTACCGCCTTCGTCGCCCGTCTCGCTGGCAAACAGTCGGCAACCTCCAACCCCACCAATTGATCCGCTCCAAGTTTGGTTGGAATTGGCTACTGCCCGTACACGGAAACGATGTTTGCCTGCACGGCGTCGTCGGCCGCATCCGATGAATAGCGGGCAGTCATGATCCCTTCGAAGAAGTTCCCCTGATCGGAGTTGCTGTTGTCGCCGCCGGTGCCAAGGATGATGGCGCCTTCCTTGCGCATGGGGATGTATCTTGAGTTCGGTCGCACTCCGTCGAACGGTTTGGACAGGGGTCCGGACTGTGCATTCCCGACCTTGATGGCCCAGTGGCCCTGGGTTCCCGACGCGGTCACGTCACCCTTCACCATGCCCGTGACGTACGTGTAGCTCACCGGTGTGTTCTGGTTGTAGGGGCTTACGTTGCCGGCCCAGAGGCCGTTCTCGAGGTCCCCCATCACCCATGGGCCATTGTCGGCGCCCTTGCCCCAGATGGTGCAAGTTCCGAAGTAGACCGCTTCCATCGTGCCCTCGCCGTTGTCGCGACTGTTGGTCTCGGCGTTCCCGTAATCGAAACAGCAGCCACCGTTGTAGTAGCTGCCGCCCGCGATCATGTACATGGTCTGGGGATTGTCGCCGGTCGCGGTGCCCTTGGCACTGTTGTTCCGATAGCCGACCCCGGCCACCACGTGAACGCCGTAGACCGGGTTGCCACCGATCGTGGCCGGCAAAGCCTTTGCCTTCGCTTCGTTCCCAGGGGTCGTCTTGTTGCCGCCCGGGGGCGCCTTGGTGAGATCGTTACCCTGTCCGGACTGATCGTAAATGATCGAGATGGTACAGGCATCGGTGCCGCAGAAATTGTCCTGGTCAGCTGCGTTTGCGAACCCGTTCGAGAGAGCCGTGATGTCTTTGGTGGTGCCGTCGGTCTTCTTGACCTGGTAGAGGGCGCCGGTGTACGCGCTCGAAAGGCGCCGAACCGTGCTGTGGGCCCCCACGCAGGGGCCGCCGTCATCCTTGTAGATATCGCACGGCAGCTTGGTGGGGTCGAATGTTACGGTGGATGTTACGGTGGAACCACCCGAGCCTGAGGTATTGCCAGAGCCGGTGGCACCACCCGTCTCCGTCGCGCCACCTGAGGTCGCAACGCCACCCTCGCCTGTCGCATTACCCGTGCCCGCCAAGCCGCCTGTGCTCGTGACTCCTCCTGAGCCGCCGGGTGCAGCTGCATCCTGCTGCACGCCGGTGCCCAAGGGGTCGTCGTTGGTGGGACAGCCGGCCATCAAAGGCGCTGACAAGAACAGTACGGTCCATAGAGAGCCTCGTCGGTTGGTGAGCATTGTGATCCTCTCGGGTAGTTACGTTCTATTAGTGAAGGGATGCGCGCCGGCGTTTCAGGGACAAAGCGAAATTGCGCGCGCGGCCCGGCGCCCCAGCACGTCCGTCGAGTCCTTGGCCAACACGCTGGCAAGATCGCTGCGACCGTCAGCGCACCGGCCGTATTTGATACGCAATTCGCCGCGCACGGTCTGCAATTCACGGCCACGCGGCAGCCCGGTCAGGGGCACGGCGTCGAGCAGGACCAAGCCCTCGCGCTCGCGACCTTGCTTGAGGAGAATCTCCGCGCGCAAGAGCCTTCCTTCCAATTGAAGATGTCCATTGGGAAATCGCCGCTCATGCGAGTCCAGCGCGACCAGCGCGGCTTGAGCGTTGTGATCGCGGTGCCACTCGGCGAGCGCGGCCGAAAAGGACCGGCTTTCGATCGTAATCGGATCCTCCGGTGGCGGCGCGGGCGCGGCGGGCGTCGGTTGGACAGCATTTTTCCCCGGCCACGCGACAGGTGCCGGTTCACGAACCGAGGGCGGCTCGATGAAAGCGCTTGCGATGGGTGTCGCCTCCGCTCCGGCGGGTGTTCCCATCGTGGGCAGCCCCGGCTCGGCCTGGTCGCGGGATTTCGTTTCGCTGACCGGACCAGGGCGGCGCGCAGTCACGACGCTCACCTGACGGATGGCGCCCGAAGCTGGGGCGGCCGACAGGCCTGCCCGAGCAGGAAGCACAGCCTTCGTTGGTGGCGGAGCCACAGGACGGGACGGTCCGAGATTCTCGGAGACCTCCGACGAGCTTGCTGTCGCCGCCACGGGAGGTGTTGTCGGATTGGCCGGGCTGGGTAAAGTGACCGCGGCACTGGGGGTCCTGGCCTTCTTCGGCGGGCGGCGCTGTTCGGGCGTAGTGCCTGGATTCGCAGGTGAAAAGAGTGGCCCGATGAGCGGGAGATGCGAAAGATCGGTGATGTGGGCTACCGCGGTTTCCGCAATCAGCCCCAGGCCGAGCGTGACCAGCACGGGCAGCCAGATCCGCTTTCGGTTGGGACGGGCCGGGTGCTCCAAACGTCGTTCGATGCGCTGAAGCTGGATCTGGGAAAGCCCGCGCAGTTTCCGTCCACGCTTGAGAAACTCGAGCGCTTCACGTTCCTCGGCTGACGTGGACTGCTGCTCGATACTCATGGGCAGCCTCCTGGGGTGGTCTTCTTGGTTACGAATTCCTGGTAGGCACGCGTGAACCGTGCTCGGGCACGGTGCAGGCGCACGCGGACAGTAGCCTGCTGGATTCCCAAGAGCTGACCTGCCTCTGCGGCGTCAAGCTCCTCAAGCTCGCACAGGATCAACACTTGTCGATCTCGATCCGACAGGTGATCCAGCACTCGATACACTTCAACTGCGGCCTGGTTCCGTTCGACCAGGCGCAGGGGATCGGGACTCTCGCTCGCGATGTGGCCGGCGGTTTCGTCGGCCGATCCGCTGAGCCATCGCCGCCAACGTTCCTTGCGTCGACGGTGCCATACAACTCGAGTGGTGATTGCGAACAGCCAAGTACGAAGGCTGGAATCGCCACGGAACTTGTGAATACGCTCGTAGGCGATAGCAAATACCTCATGCACGACGTCCTCCACGTCCAAACTCGGGCCGGCCAACCGCTCAGCCCAACGAGCCACGTCGGGCGCATAGCGCTGGTACATTGACTCCGCGCTGGGCAGAGTCTGCGGAACAGCGGGCATCATCACGATACTAATGGTTGGTGACGGCAGACCGAAAGTCGTTTCAGTCAAACGTGGAAACGCGATCGGTCATGGAAGAATCGGCAAGGAAATCCCCAGGCCCCCCTCGACGTTGAAGGGCGACAACGACACCGCCGGGGCGGAACCATCGCGCAGAGTCATTCGCTGGGCGGGGGTGTCATAGCTCGCGCCCACAAACACGAAAGGTCGCAGACGCCAGACATTCCATCCGATCCGGGCCTGGCCGGCCGCGACGAATTCCCAAGCCGTGGCGGCCTGGTTGGTCGCGAGGTTTTTTCCCTGTAGGGAGAGCCGGGCGACCATCGGCACCAAGGTCACGTCCACAAAAACGCGCGACCAGCGATGACGCAGGCCCGGCCCGAGGCCGGCGCGCAGAAACTGATACGTGCCTTGGCCCTGACCAAGCGCCTGCTGGCGATCGAAAGAACCTTCGACGAGCCCGGCGAGCGTCCATGCGCCGCGGCCTAGATCCACGCGTCCCCCCAAACCGAAACCGCCGACATCGCCATCGTACAGGCCGAGAGCCATCACGCCAAGCTCGGCGTGCCAGGGGCGCAGAAGCTTGGCCGCCGCTGCTGCAGGAACCCCACCCGCCTCCGCCGTGGCCGGCGCCGCTGCGGGCACCGCATCCGCCTTTCGTGTGGCCGCCGGGGCGGCGGGCTGCGGTCTGGCGATCTCCGTCTGTGCCCAATCACCGACGAAGGCCGCAATCACCGCGGCAACCAGCGCGGCGCGACCCGCGCAGTCCCCGACCGCAGCCACCGCCCGCGCCCCGATGGGCTCCCCGCGACGATCGCGGAGGCTCACGTACAGTGACGGACCCTCGACGCGAACCTCGGCAGTGCCAAGCTGCGAGAGGAGTGTCAGCGCACCCAAGCGCTCCAGATTCGCATCGATGGCCTCGCTGGCCGGGCATCCATCGTTGGGGATCACCGTGACGGCGGCGCGCGCGCCCTTGGAAAGCAGCGGAGTGATCAGGATCAGCAAGAGCAAGAGGCAACGTCGCATGCGCGCGGCGCAGATTGTACACCAGGTGCGCTACTCCTAGGCGCGACCCAACTGCAGCGGGAAAATTGAGACCAGCGGGTGTGCCTACTTGCCGATCATGACGTCGGTGGCCTTCACGATCGCGTAGACCGCATCGCCCACCTTGAGCGCCAGCCGATCAATCGAGGACAGGTGATCGATGAGACCATCTCCTGACCGCCGATATCGACCACCACTTCGCCGTTGACCCCGCCGCGAGTGACCTTTTTCACCGTGCCCCTAAGTTGATTGCGTGCGCTGATTTCCATGGTCTTCCTTTCCGGTGTAGCCGTTACCGACTGCATCGGCCTGAAGAATCATCTGCGGCCAGCGCTCTGTCAACGCGCGCAGGGCCGAGAGAGGGAGAATTTACCCGCCCGCAACCCAAGCGAAGGAGTAGGCCTTCGGCGCGCGACTCACTGGCTCTTCCGCTCAAGATCCTTCAGCAGCGGGGCGCTGCCTGGCTGCTCGAGGTCTGGTCGGAATAGCCGTCAAGCTGAAGCTCGAAGTAAGCCCAGCCGAAGTGGGCGTAGACCGTGATGCCGGTGAGGCAGGGGTAGCCCACGCCGCGAAGACGCGATTGCTCCAGGACAAACCTAGGCCGGTCGCGCCTACACCCAGGTGCCCATCCTCAAGGACGTGGGCAAGAAGCTGCGTGCCCTGGCCAACCCGATCACGGTGGTTTGGTACGCCACCGGTTCCTGCTCGATCATCGATACCGTCTACAACGGCGCCAACATCACACCCAACGGATCGTATATTCCGTCGGATCCGAATTGGGATGCGCAGGCCGGCACCGTTCCCACCTGCGCCATGCCCGCTGGCGGGGTTCCACCCGACATGGGCATCCCCATCGTGTTCCCGGCGGCCTGCAATTCCGCGGTGATACCTCCCACCACCCTCGGCGCCATCAAAGGTCCCGTCCAAAGCTTCGTGTTCGCAGTTCCTTCCGCCAGCGTCGCCACCGCCATCAGCGCCGAGGAGGCGTACCTGGTGTTTGGGTTCGGGCAGAACGGCAAGGTCTCGCCGTGGATCAACGAATCGTTCTACTTCGTCCGCCCTGCCACCAAGGGAACCCAAGTCAGCCTGGGTGCAATCATCGACGTCCCGGCCGCCAAGTGGAAGGGCGTACGGCTCGACCAATCCACTGCCGTCGCGTCCAGCCTGGCGACCGCGAGCTCGCCCGATCAAGCCATTGGTATTCTCGGCTCCGAGATCTACGACAGCTCGGGCAACCGCGCGGCCCTGCGCGCGCTGACCTTCGAGGCCTAAGGACAGGACCTAGGGTACCTGCCCGATTCCAGCGCCACCAGCTTCGACAAACGCAGCGTGCGTGACGGACACTACGTCGGTTGGTCCCACGTCTTCTACCTGACCACCCTCGACGCCGCTGGTACGCCCACCAATGCGAAGGTCAAGACTCTGGTCGATATCTTCACCGGCGGCCCGGGCGCGGCCGGTGCCGGCGTCGACTCCATCGCCACCCTTGCCGCCAGGGGCCTGGTTCCAAGCTGCGCCATGACGGTGTCGCGCTCGACCGAGGGCGGAAGCCTGTCGACCTATGTGCCGCCCGACCCGTGCGGCTGTGCCTTCGAAGCCACCGTGGGCAAGGCGCCTGCAACCTGTGTCGCCTGCACCACCGACGCGCAATGCACTGCAGGTCGCTGCCTGCGCGGCTTCTGCGAGGCCGCCGACGGCCGAACCTCTCTCGGCGACTGCGCGGCGCCGGGCGCCGACTACGCCAGTTTTATCAACAGCGCATGCACTGCCAGCCGCCTGACCAGTCCGAAGGAACCGATGCCGCAAGTCCAGAAGGACAATGGTGGAACGCTGCCTCCGCTGCCATAGCCTGCCGCCCGCGTTGCTCCTGTTCCTCGTCGCTGGGACGGCGTGGGCGACGCCTTCGGTTCCCTTCCTGCCCGACGGGCCGGCGCCGCCTCCCGGCCAAACCGAGGTCGAGCTGCACGGCTATTTGCAGGCCGACGGCGTTGCCTGGGCGCAAAGCTCGGAGGATCACGCCGACCACCTCCGAGCCGCTCAATCAGGAGCGACTGCTGATCCGGCGCGCGCGCGTCGAAACCGACATTCGGCGGGGACGACTGCTCGGCCTGGTCGAGCTCGACGGAAACACGGTTCACGGCCCAAGCTTCGGCCTAGCCTCCGCCGAGATCTCCTACCTGCTTGCGCGCGCGCAGCCCGAAAGGCCCGATTTGCTGATGGCATCCACGATGGTGGTCGAGTAGCCGGCTGGCTCCGATCTGCGCGCCTGTAGATGGGCTGGAAGAAAAATTGATGTACATAAGGACCCGATATTCGCTATTCTCCCGAGCAGTCGCGATTGTTTCGAAGGGACCAACCAATGACAAAGACTAGACTGTTCACGGCTCTTGTTTCTTGCTCTTGCTTCATTGCCTGTGGAAGCGGAGGGGGCGGAAGCAACGGAAACATCGCTACTGACGGAGCCGACAACGGTGCGCGTTCCGACAGCGCGCCCGCGCCAACGCCGGACGACACGGACGCGTCACCACTGGCCAGCGCTACGGGCGGGAGCGTGGGGCTCGACGGGGCTCTAGGAGCAGGGGGATCGCCCGGCAACGGCGGCGTGGTTGGCAGCGACGGCGGAACCGGTTCCGGTGACGGCTGCCCAAGCCTCGCGGGGGCCTACGCAGTCACGACCCAGATTGTAAGCACGACCTGCAGGGTGGGATTGAACGCGATTACGGCATCGACGTATACCTTCACGCAGACCGCTCCAGGCTGCCAGTTCACGATGACCAACAGTATTTATTCGGGCTCGGTCTACACAGGTCACTTTGTCATGGCAGGCACGAGTGCAAAGGTGATCTGGGATTCTGTGGATCCGCTTCCGACCTCGGTCGGATACGCCCTCAGCTACACTGCAGAAGGTCTGACCATAACACCCGGCGCGACAGCGGCGGCGTCGACCCTGTCCGGTAGCTTCACCTGGCATAGTGCCGCAGGATGTGACGGAACGACAAACGTGTGCAGCGGCACCGTCTCCGTCGGGTGCCCGACGCCGCAATAGCGAGCTGGGGGCTGCGAAGAACCTCGGGCGCGACGAGCGACGAGGGCGCATGGCCAAAGCCATGTAACCGAGGAGCGAGGAAGCGCACGAGGTCCGCAGCAACCCCGGCGACGGGAGGGAATTGGGGACACCCCCTAGTGCCCGAGCGGTGATGCCAGCCATAGGGTTGCCTGAGCAAGGGTTGGGACCTGGGTGGTCTGCAAGTGTTTCTTGGCCGACTTGCCGAAGCGCAGGAGGGTAATGGCTCGACGAGTTGCATCGCCCTTCAAGGGCCCTGCACGGGATCGCACCTTGGCCCCGGGCGATGTACAATGCCGGCCATGCAAACGACGACCTTTTCGCGAAGACGATGGAGCATTTTGGCGGCCTTCTCGCCGTGCCTTCTGCTATTCGCCGGTTGCGACGGTTCGAGCAGCGGGACCACAACGATCTCTTCCCAGCAACTCTCCGGGAAGGTCGGTGGGCAGGCATGGACCTTCACGCAAGGCGAGACGGACTCGTTCCTCTCGGACAGCAGCACATTCTTCATGACCCTGTACGCGAGCACATTCACGGCATGCTCGACCCTCGCGCCTCCGGAGGACGCGGGCACCATTATCATGGTGATTCCGAGGACGCCCGGCAGCTACGACCTCAGCGCGGCCAGAAGCGCGACCTTTTCGATCCCGCCTTCCGACAACTGGGTAGCCTTGCAAGGGCACGTCCAGATCAGCGAGGTCACGGCCACCACCATCACCGGCGGCGCCAAGATCACGTACAACGGCGACAACACCGTTGAGGGACAATTCCAGGCGAGTATCTGCCAGTGACCCTGGTGGGTCTGTCGACGAAATGCCCCGCTGGCTGTGCCGAGCGCCGCCGGGCGCCTTGTCACCCATGACGTAGCCAGCCAGGTGCCTGCGGCGCGGGCAGCAGGCTTTCCGGATGCTATAAGAAAAGCCCGATGCCTACCGTGTACGTCGAAACCTACGGCTGCCAGATGAACGTGGCCGACACCGAAATGGTGCTCGGGCTTCTGCAGCAGGCAGGCTATGCGCGGACGCTCGATCCGGCGGGTGCGGACGTCATCCTTATCAACACCTGTGCCGTGCGCGAACGCGCCGTGGAAAGGGTGCGCGGCCGGGCCAGCACGCTGGCGCGATACAAGGCGAACGGCAAGCGGGTGGTGCTGGGGATTACCGGCTGCATGGCGGAGCACCTGCGCGAGGAGCTGCACGAGAAGGCCCCCTACGTCGACTTGGTGGTGGGCCCGGACAGCTACCGCCGGCTACCCGAGCACATCGAACGCGCGCGCGGCGGCGAGGTGGTGCAAGACACCATGCTCGATCCGCATGAGACCTACGAGGGTTTGGATCCCTCGCGCACCATGACGGGTGGGGTGACCGGCCACGTGGCCATCCAGCGTGGCTGCGACAGGTTCTGCACCTTCTGCGTGGTGCCGTTCACGCGCGGGCGCGAGCGCGAGACCGCGCCAGAGGAAATCGTGCGCCAGGTGCGCGCACTGGCCGACGCGGGCTTTCGCGAAGTGCAGTTGGTCGGGCAGACCGTCAACTCGTACCATTTCCAGCAGGCCGAGCGCGAGGTCGGCTTCGCGGCGCTTCTGCGCCAGGTCGCCGCCGTCGACGGCATCGATCGGATTCGCTTCGTCTCGCCCTACCCGCTCGGGTTCAACGCGGAAGTCATCGCCGCCATGGCCGAGCTGCCCAAGATTTGTCGGCACGTCCACCTGCCGCTGCAATCCGCGTCGGACACGGTGCTGGAGCGCATGCGCCGCGGTTACAGCTTCACCCAATACCGAGATCTGGTGACGGCCCTGCGCGCGGCCATGCCCGAGATCGCCATCACCACCGATTTCCTGGTCGGCTTTTGCGGCGAGAGCGAGGCCGATTTCGAGCAGACCTTCCAAGCGCAGGCGGAATTGCGCTTCGACAACGCCTTCATGTTCGCGTATTCAGAACGCAAGGGCACCCTGGCCGCGCGCAAACTGCCCGACGACGTCGCGCCCGAGGTGAAGCAGCGCCGCCTTTCACGTATCATCGAGCAGCAGCGCCAGATCACCGCCGAGATCTACGCCGCCCAGGTGGGCCGGCGCGAGCGCGTGCTGTGCGAATCGCTGTCGCGCCGCTCGACCAGCGAGCTGCTCGGCCGCACCGACACCTTTCGCCCGGTCATCGTCACCGCCGACGGCATCGAGGTAGGGGCCTTGGTCGACGTCGTCATCCACCGCGCCGGACCGGGAACCCTGTACGGTCGCCTTCCGGGATCGGATAATCCGTCGTCATGAACGACAAGAAGCGTGTGGCCGTCAGCTTCGTCTGCATGGGCAACATCTGCCGCTCACCCACCGCCGAGGCCATCATGCGCCACCTGGTGCGCGAGGCCGGCTTGCAGGGCAGCATCGAGGTCGACAGCGCAGGCACGGGCGCGTGGCACGTGGGCGAAGAGCGCGACCGGCGCAGCCGCACGATGGCACACCGGCGGGGCATGCCCATCGAGGGCTGCGCGCGACAGTTCGAGCGCGAGGACTTCCAACGCTTCGATCTGGTGCTGGCGCTCGACCAGGACAACGCCCGCGACCTGCGCCAGTTGGCCCCGAACGACGAAGCGCGAAGCAAGGTCTACCTGCTGCGCGAGTTCGACCCATCGGCCGGCAAGAACGCCGAAGTGCCGGATCCGTACTACGGCGGCCCCGACGGGTTCGAGCACGTGTTCGACGTCTGTCTGTCGGCCTGTCACGGGCTGCTCGATCACCTACGGCGCACGTATCGCCTGCCATGAGCAAGGACCCGGTCGTCCAGGCGGTGGGGGCGGCGCTTGGCGCCGAGGTCCTGGGCTGGCGTCCGGTTTCAGGCGGCGACATCAACCAGGCCCACCGGGCGGAATTGTCCGACGGGCGGGTCGTGTTCGTGAAGAGTAACGACCGCGCGCCGGCGACCATGTTCGCGGCTGAGGCGCGTGGGCTTGCGTGGCTCGACGAAGCGCACGCGTTGCGGGTTCCTGCAGTGCTGGCGCAAGGCCCGGACTTCCTTGTGCTGGAGCATATCGACGAGGCCGAGCGCAGGACCGACTACGACGAGCAACTGGGCCGCGGCTTGGCCGCCTTGCACGCCTTTGGCGCGCCTGGATTCGGGCTTGACCACGACAATTTCATTGGCCGACTCGACCAAGACAATCGCGCAAGTTCCTCCTGGGCCGAATTCTACCGCGCGCGCCGGCTGGAACCGCAACTGCAACTCGCCGTCGACGCCCGCCGCGCAAGCCCGGCCATGCGCCGTGGATTCGACCGCATCCTGCCCCGCATGGACGACTTGGTCGGCCCACCCGAGCCGCCCGCTCGCCTGCACGGCGACCTATGGGGCGGAAACGCCATGGTCGACGACCGCGGCCTGCCCTGCCTGATTGACCCCGCGGTCTGCGGCGGCCATCGCGAGCTCGATCTAGCCATGATGAGGCTGTTTGGCGGCTTCGGTTCGCGGGTTTTCGTCGCGTACCACGAAGCCCTCCCGCTCGCTCCCGACCACCAGCAGCGCGTGCCGCTTTACCAACTCTATTTTCTGATGGTGCACGTGAATCTCTTCGGCGGCAGCTACGTCGCGCAGGTCGAGCACGCGCTGGCGGCGATCGGATAGCCGGCCAAGGGGTTGCGGAATCGTCCAACCTGGACAGCCAGTCGGAGGACGGAATACCAATCGTCCGAGTAACAGCGCGATCGCCGAATCGCGCTTTGGCGTTATCGCCAACGATGCCACGACTCAATGTGGTTCGACGCATAAGCACCGCGGGGCATCGCGTCTGAGCGATTCGATCAGATCGGCCAGGTTGGATCTCTGGGCAGAATCTCGTAGAGGGCCAGGATCAGGTTGAAAGCCGTACCGAAATAGGCCGCTTCGTCGCGGACTATCCCAGACTCTTGCGCGCCACCAGGTTGTCGAGGCCGATGGCGGTGGTTCGCTCGTGGAGCGGAAACTCGTCGCGGCCGGCGTGCACGACCCACAGACGGTCGAGCTTTAGATCGTGCAAGGCATGCCTCATCGAGGGCGTGAGCACGGGCGTGTCGGTGCGTTTAATTTCGAAGCCGAGGCGCAGCTTGCCCCGGACCACGAGCAGGTCAAGCTCAGCGCCGGCGTAGGTGCCCCAGAAGTAGCACTCATCAGGATGAGCACCCAGCTTCCGGATTGTCTCCTGCAACGCAAAACCCTCCCATGATGCCCCCACCTTGGGATGGGTCTCCAGTTGATCCCTATCGCGGATGTCGAGCAACTGGTGCAGAAGGCCGCTGTCGGCAAGATAGACCTTGGGCGCCTTGATCTGTCGCTTGCCCAGGCTTTCGTGCCACGGCTGAAGGACGCGGACCATGAAGGCTGCGGCAAGGTGATCGAGATAGCGGCGAACCGTGGTGTCACCCACGCCGAACGCGCGCGCGAGCTCGGAGCTGTTCCAGGTTTGGCCGTGGTAGTGCGCCAGCATGG
>CAZBIU010000001.1:0-59464 GCA_964491625.1 uncultured Myxococcales bacterium | reverse complement strand
GCACCAGCGGCCGGCGGGTGTTTCGCTTCGTCAAGGGGCCTGTGTTCGCCATCCTGGTGCTGGCCGACGAAATCAACCGCACGCCGCCCAAGACCCAGGCCGCGCTCCTGCAATCGATGCAGGAATATCGGGTTTCAGCCGGCGGCAACACCTACCCGCTGCCCGCGCCCTTCTTGGTCTTCGCGACCCAGAATCCCATCGAGCAGGAGGGCACCTACCCCTTGCCCGAGGCGCAGCTCGACCGCTTCATGTTCCAGATCGACGTGGGCTATCCCAGCGCAGCCGACGAGGTTCGCATCGCCGCGCAGACCTTGGGCGCCCGCACCTTGGCCCTGCACAAGGTCTTGAATCCGGTGCGCATCGTGGAGCTGCAGGACCTGGTCACACGGGTACCGGTGGCGGAGCACGTGCTATCCCACGCCGTGGCGATCTGCCGCGCCACGCGTCCGGCTCCCGACGCAGCGGCCATGGTGCGCAAGTACGTCTCGTGGGGCGCCGGCCCGCGCGCCTCCCAGCACCTGGTCCAGGCCGCCAAGGCCCGCGCCGCGCTCGCCGGCCGCTTCGCGGTTTCCATCGAGGACATTCGGGCGCTGGCCGCGCCGGTGCTCGTCCACCGTATCGTCCGCAACTTCCACGCCGAGGCCGACGGGGTCCGCGCGCGCGACCTGATCGCGTCGGTGGTCGACTCGGTCCCGACCCAATCACGGCCGTGAACGGAAGCCCTCCCGACGCGCCGACTTTCCACCTGGGGCTGCTTGCTCCGGTGGAGCTGGCCAAGCTCGGGTCGCTGGCCGTGCGCGCGCGAACCATCGTCGAGGGTGCGCTATCCGGCATGCACCGAAACCTGCACCCGGGCGCGTCGCTGGAATTCACAGAGCATAAGGAATACGCGCCCGGTGACGACGTCCGGCGCATCGACTGGAAGGCGGTGGCGCGCACCGACCGCTACACGGTCAAGCGTTTCGAGGACGAGACCGAGATGCGGATGCTGCTCATCTTCGACAGCTCGGCCTCGATGGCCTACCAGCGGACCTCGGTGAGCAAGCTGGAATTCGCGAGCTACCTCGGCGCCGCGCTCGCCTATCTGGTCGGTCAGCAACACGACGCCGCTGGCGTGCTCGCTTTCGACAGCGAAACCCGCGCCCTGCTGCCGCCGTCGACGCGGGCGGGGCAGATTCGCGAGGTCTTGCTGGCGCTGGAGGGGCTTTCTGCCTCGGGCAAGACCGACCCTGCGCGCGGGTTCGAAACGGCGATCGAGATCTGTGACAAGCGCAGCCTGGTCGTGGTGTTCTCCGACCTGCTCGACGTCGAGCCCGCAGTCACCGGCAACGCCGCCGCCGGCGTCATGGCCGAACGCCTGCGCCAGTTGCGCGCGCGGGGCCACGATGTGGTGCTCTTCCACATTCTCGATCCCGACGAGGTCAACCTGCCGTTCGAGGAGCTGATTCACTTCGAAGGCATGGAGCCCGGCGATTCGCGCACCCTGCTGGCAGAGGCACGCGACCTGGCACAGGCGTTCGGCGAGGAATCGGAGGCGCTTCGCGCACGGTGGCGTGCGGCTTGCCTGGAAGCGCAGATCGAATACCGCTTCGCCAGCACCGACCAGCCTCCGGCGGAGGTGCTGCGCAATTTTCTCGCCGAACGGCAGAGCCCGGCGAGACGTTGACCATGCATTTCGTTGCTCCAGCGATCCTGCTTGGACTTCTCGCGGCCGGCTTGCCGTATCTCATTCATCGCATCGGCAAGCGGCGCGCGGTGCCGGTTCGCTTCGCGGCGATGCAGCTTCTATTGCGCTCCGAACGCCGGATTCACGCCCGGCGGCGCTTGCGCGAGATCCTACTGCTGGTGGCGCGCACCGCCGTTGCTGCGAGCCTGCCGTTCATCTTGGCGCGGCCCTTTTCCGAAGAGACGACCGATCTGCCGGTCGTCACCTTGGACTCGCAGGCCGCCGTGCTGATTCTCGACGATTCGGCCAGCATGCAGCGCTCGGCCGGCGTGGGCAGCTTGTTCTCTCGCGCCAAGGGCCGCGCCTTGGGCCTCTCGCGCCAGTTCCCGTCCGATTCCGAGCTGGCCTTCCTGGTCACGTCGGTCAATTCGGTGCCCCGCATCGCCGAGCTCGAACCGGATCGCGTGCGAGTCATCGAGGCCATCGAACGCACCACTTGCTCGGCCAAGCCCGCCGACTTCACCGCGGCCATGCGCCAGGCCAGCTTAATCCTCGCCGCCAGCAGCAAGCCCCACCGCCGCATCTACCTTTTCACCGACCTGCAGGCGACCGGATGGGAAGACGGCGCGGGACTGCCGACGGAAAATCCGCCCGAGATCATCGTCGACGACGTCACCTCCGGGGCCGCCTGGGACAACCGCGCCGTCATCGAGGCGCGGGTAGAGCCGTCGGCCGAATCCGGTGCCGGCGAGATCGCGGTGACGGCCGAGATTGCCGACTATTCACAAAAGGGGCGCCCTGCGCTCGGGGTTACCCTGCGGGTCGACGGCAGCGCGGTCGCGCAAGGGACGGTCGAGCTGCCGCCCGGCGGTCACGCCCGCAAGCGGTTCCTACACAGCCTGCCCGCGGGCGGCAGGGCGGCGCACAACTTGACGGTCGAGATCGACGGGGACGCCTTTGCCCTCGACGACCGCCGACAGATCCACTTTGAGATGGGACGGACCTTGCGCGTGCTGGTGGTCAACGGCGACCCACGCGCGACCCGCAGCGAGGACGAGGCATTCTTCTTCGAGGCCGCGGTTCGCAACGGCGCCCCGGGGGCGGTGTTCGCCAGCAAGCTCACCGACGACGTTTCTCCGGACAGTGTGTCGGCCTACACGGTGGTTGCGCTCTTGAACGTGGCCGCACCCTCGCAGGCGCTGGCCTCGGCGCTGGAACATTTCGTCGCGGGCGGCGGCGGGCTCTTCATTTCGGTGGGCGACCGGGTGGACACGTCGACCTGGAACGAACGCATGGCGAAGCTTCTGCCCGGGCCGCTTGGTCTGGTGCGCACGGCAGCAGCGCTGCCCGGCCAGCGCGCCGGCGAAACCGTCGACGATCGCCCGGCCGAACGCTTGCTGCCGCTGGATCGGCGCAGTCCCTTGCTGTCGGTGTTTCCAGAGCAGGGCGAAGGCCTGGTGTCGGCGCGCTTCTTCAAGTACATGCTGCTCGATCCGGTGCGCGACACCGCTACGCGCTCGGTGATTTTGCGCTACGAAAGCGGCGCGCCGGCACTGGTCGAGCGCGAGGTCGGCAAGGGCAGGGTGATGCTGCTGACCACCACAGTGGATCGGGAATGGACCGACCTGCCCATCCGCACCGGGTTCTTGCCGCTCGTGCGTGAATCGCTTCGCCACCTAGTCGGGGCGGCCGACGACGACAGCTCGGCGACCCTGCTGGTGGGCGAGCCGCGCTTGCTCACCTTCACCGGCGATGCGCAGGCCCTCGAAGTCACACGTCCCGACGGGTCGGTGTGGATCGGCGAGCGCGACCCGGGGAAAGGCTCGCACAGCATCGCCTACGCCGGCACCGACCAGATTGGCCTTTACCGCGTGCGCGCCGCTGGCCCGGACGGGGCCTTCGCCGCCGACGGCGCGCAAGATTTCGCCGTTAATCTCGATCCGCGCGAGTCCGACCCGACCCGGCTGGCCCCGGACAAGCGCCCCGATCGAATCGCCGTGGCGCGCGTCGGTGGCAAGCCCCCCAAGCATCGGGTCGAGCTGTGGCACGCGCTGTCCGCGCTCATGATCCTGATCTTGCTGGCAGAATCGCTCTTGTCCGTGCGCTGGCGCCGCGTCCGCGCTGCCGACGAAGGATAACCCTGCCGACTACGGCCCGACGGGAACCGGCCAGCCGCTCGAGTCCCACACCAGGTCGGCGATCCGCAACGTGATGGCGCCGCTGGGCTTGGCGTACGCGTGGTAGACCAAGTACGCTTTGTTGCCCACCAACATCACCGACTGTCCCCCGGGGCCAGCGAAGCTCGAGTCTCCCTGGGCGATCAGCGTGCCGCCCCCTTGCAGCGCCGCCGTGCCCGCCTGGTCGGCAAAGGGCCCGGTCACGCTGGTGCCGCGCACCACGCGAATGTTGTAGGTGCTGTCGGCGCCCTTGCAGCAAGTGTCCCACGACATGAACAGGTAGTAGTACCCGCAGCGCCTGACCATAAAGGGTGCTTCCAAGGCCCCGCCGTTGCTAGGGCGGGCGGCGATGGATGTGACGGTCGTGCCCACGCGCTTGCCGGTGTCGTCGAGCTGGATCACCTTGATGCCGCTCCAGAAGCTGCCGAGGGTGAGCCACAGCTTTCCGTCGGTATCGATGACCAGGTTGGGATCGATGGCATTCCAGTTGTCGGACGTGCCCACGTTGGAACAGATGGTGGCAGCGCCGTCGTCGGTCCACGAACCGCTCGCGAGCGAGGCGCGCGTGGCGTGCCCGATGCACGACTTGTTCGACCCGAACGTCGAGCCCGCATAGTAAAGGTGGTAAAGGCCGCCGAACTGGGAAATGTCCGGTGCCCACAGATCCCCCACGCCCGAGATGGCGCTGGTCAGCCACGACGGCGCGCTGAACGGCCTGGAGGCGGACTTCCAAGCGGTCATGTTGCTGGAGGTCTCGGCGCCAAGCCCGGTGCAGAAGGCGTAGTACATATTGTCGGCCGCGATGGCCGAGGGATCGTGACAGCCGAGAGCTCCCGAGAGAGCAAGCACCTGGGGCGGCGAGGCCGAGTCATAGACCCCCACGTCGCACCGGTCAGAACCGGTGCCGCCCCCAGCGCTGGTGCCGCCTGTCACAGTCGCGCCGCCGGTGGCGCTGGTGCTGCCTCCGCTTGCGACGGCGCCGTCGCTGCCCGTCGTTCCCCCGCGACCTGCGTCGGCGCCCGTCCGTCCACCGAAGCCCGCATCCACGGCACCGCCCGACCCGATGGTGGCGCCAGCGCCGCTGGCGCCGGCCGTCACCGCGCTTCCCCCGGCTTGCCCGCCGCCCGCCGCAAGGCCTCCCGCGCCCGCGGCTGCGCCCGTGCTCGACCTGCCGCCCAGGCTGCTCGCCCCACCCGTCGCGACGGCGCCGCCAGTCGAGGCCGAGCCGCCCGTACTTGCAGTGCCTCCTGACAACACGGAGCCACCCGCATTCGCATTTCCGCCCGAGGCGCTGTCTCCGCCCAATGCAGCGGCACCGCCGGTGTCCATCTTTCCGCCACCACCGATCGGACCGCCGGATCCCTGTCCGGAACAGTCCAGGCAAAGGCAGCTCGTGGCGCATACAGCCAGGATTGCACGCAAAACCGCTTCCTTGGTCCGACGTCGTCCATTCCCCATCGTCTATCTTAGTGTCGCCAAACCTCCGATCGGGTCGATGTTTTCTACGAAAGCTCATGCTGGCCGGTCGAGGCCTGTAGCCGCTTGCAAGTTGGCGCGGCGTTCGCGATTGACCGCGGGCCAAACCACGCGCTAGGACGGGTTCATGAAGATCGGCTTGGTCGGATTTCCTGGGTGTGGAAAGACCACGGTGTTCAATGCCCTGACCGGCATGGCCGCGGAGACCGGCTATGGCGCGGCCAAGGGCAAGACCAACCTGGGCACGGTCAAGGTCCCGGATGCGCGTGTGGATGCGCTGTCGAAGTTGTTTTCGCCCAAGAAGACAACCTACGCCGAGGTCACCTTCTGTGACGTGGCGGTGGCCGCCGCGCCCGGCGCGGGCAAGGGCCTGGACGAACAGATTCTGCGCGCCATGCGCGAAGTGGATGCCTTGTGCCACGTGGTGCGCGGATTCGCGAGCAGCGCGGGCGATGCGGCGAGTCCGCTGACCGAGGCACAGGACTTTGAAGCCGAAATGAACCTTTCCGATCTGATTCTGGTCGAAAATCGCCTCGACCGGGTGAAGAAGGACAAGGCCAAGACCGCCGAGAAGGACTTGCTCGAAAAGCTGAAGGCCCACCTCGACACCGGCAAGCCGCTGCGCAGCCTCGACGGTCTATCCACCGGTGACCTCAACTTGATCGCCGGCTTCCGGTTTCTTTCGCAAAAGCCGCTCTTGCTCATCTTCAACGTCGACGAAGGCAGCGCGGCCAAGCCCGCGCCGGACGAGCTGGCCGACTACGCCCGCAAGTCCGGCCTTGGCCTCGTAGTGCTGGCCGGCACGGTGGAGATGGACATCGCGCAGATGGCGCCCGACGAACAGAAGGAATTCGTCGCCTCGCTGGGCCTTGCCGAACCCGCTGCGAACCGGTTCATCCGCGCCGCGTATGCCCTGTGCGATCTGATTTCGTTTCTCACCGCCGGCGAGGACGAGTGTCGCGCCTGGCCGCTTCGCAAGGGCAGCAGCGCGCACAAGGCCGCCGGCAAGATTCACTCCGACATCGAACGCGGCTTCATCCGCGCCGAGGTCATGCGCTGGGACGACCTGGTCAAGTTCGGCAGCGACGCCAAGTGCCGCGAAGCCGGCAAGCTGCGCCTGGAAGGCAAAGAGTACGTAGTCGCCGACGGAGACGTAATCAATTTCCGGTTCAATGTGTAAAGCCCTTCCGCGCTGACTGACTTCCGGACGCATTTCGGCTTCGGTAGGGCGGGAACCGGCCCACCGGTCGAAGGTTCACCTGCGCTGTCCACGCCTTGGACGAATCTTGCGGGACCCTTGGGATTTTGTGCGGAGACGTGATCAATGGATCGAGTCATGGCCCATACTGTGAGCCATGGAAACTCGATTCAGGATTTTGCAATGCGCGGTGTTCGCTGCGGCTCTTGCCGGCTGTTCCAGCGCTTCGGACAATCCCGTCGCGGGTTCCGGTGGCACGCCGGCAGGCGGCGGAACCAGCACGGCCGGCGGCAGCGGCTCGGGCGGCAAGCCCGGCACTGGCGGAGCTTCGGCGACCGGCGGCAGCTCGTCCGCGGGCGGGAGCTCGTCGGCCGGTGGCAGCTCGGCGACGGGCGGCAGCTCGTCTGCGGGCGGTGCGACCGGCTCGGGAGGCAAGACTGGCAGCGGCGGATCCGGCAGCGGCGGATCCGGCGCGGGTGGCTCGGGCGGCGGAACGATGCCGGCCGGCGGCAACAGCGGCTCGGGCGGCGCGGGGTCGGGTGGTGCAGGCTCCGGCGGAGCGACGGGCGCGGGTGGCGTTGCAGGCGGCACGACTGGCTCTGGCGGCGCCGCGGGCGGCGGGTCGACAGGCACCGGCGGCGCTGCGGGCGCGGGTGGCACGACCGCGGCCGGTGGCAGCAGCGGCGCCGACGGTGGAGCCAAAGATGCTGGCTCCGATCTCGGGTCGGACACGGGCTCCACCACCTTCGATCCATGTCCTGCGACGGGCGACTGCAAGATCCTGCCGCTCGGGGATTCCATCACCTGGGGCATCAACTACGGCGGCGGCTATCGCATCAAGCTCTTCACCCATACGGCCGCTGACCAGAAGAACGTCACCTTCGTGGGCTACGACACGGGCAATCCGCCGACTTCCACGGCACTGTCCAACCTTGGAAGCGCCAGCTCGAAGTGGGTCGGCAAGCACGAGGGACATAGCGGCTGGACCATTCAGCAAGACGACGACCTGGTCACCGGCAAGTCCACCGCCACCAATGACGGCGTCAACTACACCGGGAAGAAGGTGGTCGCCGACTTTGGGCCCAACATCGTTTTGGTCCATCTGGGCACCAACGACCTGAATCTAGGCCAGGCCAGCGGCGCGCCAGAGCGTTTGGGTACGCTCATCGACCATATCGTAGCGGACGCTCCGGATGCTCTCGTGGTGGTGGCCAAGATCATTCCCTTGCCTGCCCAGGCGGCCGGCGTCACTACGTTTAACAATGCGATTCCAGGCGTCGTGCAGCAGCGCACCAGCGCAGGCAAGCACGTCATCGTGGTCGATCAGTTCTCCGCTCTCACAAGCTCTGATATGGACACGGTCCACCCCTACGAGAGTGGCTACGAGAAGATGGCAGTCGTCTGGTACAACGCCATCAAACCGTACCTACACTGAGCCGCGGATTACGCCAGCGAGCAGTCGCCGAGGGCGGTGCGCACCGCCTGGCCAAGCTCTTGAACCAGGGCGCTCTTGGTGACGAAGCCGTGGGCGCCCGCCCGGCGCGCGAGGGTTGCGTAGGGCGACTCGGGCAGCGAGCTGATGATGATCACTGGCAGCCCGGGCTTCGACACGCGAAGCTCCTTGAGAACGTCGATGCCGCCGCAGCCAGGCAGGCGCAGATCCAGCAGCACCAGGTCGAAGGACTGCTCGGCCGCCAGGGCAAGGCCTTGCTCGCCCGAAGAGGCGGCGACCATTTCTACATGCGGAACGGTGCTGGCGAGGAGCTCGCCGATGCGCTGGCTGACAGCCGGGTGGTCATCCACAAGAAGGATCTTCTTGGCTGCTGTGGGTGATGCGCCTGGCATGCAACCCTATTTCGCCAGATCCTACAATTCGCGCATGCCAGGGCATTGCCGAATTCGCTGTCAGCCGCGGTCCTACAGATGTAGGAACGACTCGCCGGGTCTTAGTCGACCAGGCCCTCGCGAAGCGCGTATTGGATCAGCTCGGCATTGGTGCGCATTTGCATCTTTTCCAGAAGTCGTGTCCGGTACGTACTGACGGTCTTCTCGGACAGCGCCAGCTCGACGCCGATCTCTTTGACCGTCTTCCCTGCGGCCAGCCCTCGCAGCACCTCCAGCTCGCGGTCGGACAACCGTTCGTGCGCAGGGCGCGAAGTGTCGGCGCGCAGGCTCTTGGCCAGGGTCTCGGCCAGTCGGACGCTGACGTGGGTGCCGCCGGCGAGAACCTTGCGAACCGCGCCGGACAGGTCTTCAGCGGCGCTTTCCTTGTTGACGTATCCGGCGGCGCCAGCGCGCAGGGCTCGCAGGGCATAGTGATCCTCCGCGTGCATGCTGAGCACCAAGACTGGAACCTCAGGCTTGAGGCGCTTGATGTCGCGCAAGGCATCGAGGCCCCCGCGGCCGGGCAGCGAAATGTCGAGCACCACCACGTCCCAGTCGTCGCTTTGTAGCTTTTCGATCGCTTCCGACGGCTTGGACGCTTCGCCGAAGGACACCTTGCCCAAGGCCTCGGTCAGGATGTCTCGCACTCCGCGCCGCACGACCGCGTGATCGTCTACGAGAAGGATGCGGGTCATGGCGTGGCCTCCAAACCCTGCAACCGTCTGATGCGACGCTTAAATCCAAGGCGAAAGGGGTTGCGTCCTGAACCTGCCTTCAGGACATCAGTCCGACTGGTCACCTCCCTGGGCCGCGTTCCCCTCATCGCGAGCGCGACTATAACCCATCTCCGCGCAAAGGGAACTGGGCCTCGTCGCCAGCAGGATGGCGCGATGGGCGAACCGGGCGGAAGCCCACCCGGCCTGCGGCACTAGTCGTGCCCGAGGTCGCCGTCCGAGCGACCGCTCAGGTCCAAGCCGGGCGCCGGGGTTTCTTCGTCTTGCATCCCGTGCATGAGACGAGCCTTCACGCGCATCGCCTGCCGTTCTTTGTATCGGTCGTGGCTATTCTCGCCTTGCTCGTTCGCCTGGGCGGTTCGCAGATCCACGATTTGAAACTCGGTCAGCACGAACACGACGCTGCCTGTGTCGGCGAAAGTCGGATCATCGGGCGCAAGGCCGAGGTACCGGTCCATTCGCACCGGCAAGTCGGCGACGAAGTTCACCACCCGGTAGCTCGGCCCCGAGAACTCGTTCACATTCGGGGTTCGCTTGTCCGGCGCGACGGAGGACAGATCCAACAGGTCGGGCAGGTGCGTGCGCAGGTACGGGTCGCTCTCGATGAAGCTCTGCAGATCCACGATGTCGTTCTGCGATTCGCCGGGAATCACGTAGTTGAACGGGACCAGCCGCTGCAATAGCTCGCGCAGGACGAAGACGATTTCCTCTTCGTTGCGCGTGATCATGCGGAAGCGGAGCTTGTCGTAGACGTGGGCCGCGATGTTGTCGCGCTTGGCGAGCAGCTTGGTGATGAGGCTGTCCTGTTCCTTGCGACTCCACTCGAACTCGACGATCTGACAGCCGGCGCTCTTCATTTCCTCGACCGTGCGCAGGACCTTGTCTTCCACAAGCTGGAAGATCTGGTCGGCGCTGACCGACAGGCGTGTCGCCAGCTCACCGCCGGCCAGATGGTGCAGCACGTGCATGACCTTGAGGACCACGCAGGCGTGCGCGCGCCGCTTGCCCTTCTGCGACGCGACCAGCAGCAGATCCTTGGCCGGCACGCGCGAAGCGATGTCATCAGCGACGCGGAATCCGAGGTAGCGCTCCAGGTACTCGACCGCTTGTTCGCGCAAGTCTTCCAAGCGAGCGATGTCAGCGGGATTGGAAGGGTCGTATTCGTTGATACGCAGGAACCGATCGGCCTGCGCTCGATCCGCGAAACACAGGCGGTGCCAATCGATGACCGAGCCGCCGCGCAAAAGGTTCCGAACTGCCGTCAGATCGGCCAGATCGAAGATCGCGCTGTAGTCCAAAGCGCCCCCACGCACCGTCGTGCCGTCGCGCTCCATCCTCGCTGTGAGGTCGGTATTTGCCAGCGTCATCCCAGCCTATCTATCGGTTTAAAATCGCTGGGAGTGTAGGCGCGATGCCGGTTACCGGCAAGGTGAATCCAGCGCAAATATTCTTTTCGCGCTGACCCGAGAGAGCTAGCCTGCCTTACCGGCCGCTGGCTTTCCGATGCGAAGTGTCGCGAGAAAGATCGCCAGTGCACCGAGGGCTGTGACCGAGCTTCCGATGACAGATATCAGCATCATGGGTATCATTATGTCTCACATGTAGGTGGATGTAAAAATTACCTGCGCTTCTGCTTCTTGTGGTGGCGCGCACGATTGCCTCGAACCACCGCGCCCAGAAGCAGTACGCCGAACAGAACCGCTACCCCGGCGGACACCGATTCCGGCAGTGGTTGGTCTCGACCCTCATACACGACTGACACACAGAAGGCGACCGAGCCCAGAAAGCCCCACAGTAGCTGTTGGCCCAAGGCGTAGACTGCATCGGTGGACTCGGCCAAGCGGTGGACGTGGACCTCGATGTCGCCCCGGGATGCCAGACTAAGAAAGCGCCCGAGCTCGCTCGGCAGCGCGAAGGCAGACAGGGCTGCCTCGCGCGCGGTCTCGAGCACGGTCTCCGACCATTCCTTGCGCTCGCCCAGAATGAAGCGGTCCACGTACGGCTGGATGACCTCGGCCGGGTTCAGCTCGGACGCCAGGCTGGTGCACACGCCCAGAAGCAAGAGCAACGTGCGCTCAAGCAACACCCATTCCCGCGGCACATGAAAGGCATCGCGCAAATCGGCCAGCGAAACGTCCAGCTGGCGAAGGTCGAGCAGCGTCGCGATCTGCCCGCGCAGGTCGAGGCCTGAGCTCAAGCTCCCCGTCGAGAAGCGCTGGAAGCGCATCTGGGAACGGAAGCGTTCGTAAAAGTGCTCGATCACGCGGTCGAACACCTCGTGATCCGCGTGGCGCGAAATGAAACCCATTTCTTTCATCGCGGCGACGATGCGGGCCACGTCGCGGGTGACCGCGCCCTGGAGGAAGGAAACGATGCCTTTGCGCATGCCGGGCGAAATGCGCGCGGTGGCGCCGAAGTCGAGAAACACCAGGGCCGGGCCGGCGCCTTCGCTTCGCTGCGCGACGAGCAGCAGATTCCCCGGGTGCGGATCCGCGTGGTACACGCCGTCGACGAAGATCTGCTTGCAGTAGGCTTCGATGCAAAGTCGCGCCGCCGCGACGCGATCGATGCCGGCGGCCGCGATGCCTGCCCAGTCGTTGACCTTGACCCCGTCCATCCACTGTGTGGTCAGAACCCGCGCGGTCGAGCATTCGCGGATCACCCGCGGAATGAGCACGTCGGTGCGGCCCGCGAAGTGCGATGCGATGGTGGCGATGGCCTCGGCTTCTTGCCGGTAGTTCAGCTCGGCCATCACCATGTCTTGGATTTCGGCATAGATAACCTTCCAGCCCCAGTCGGGCATAAGGTGTCCGACGATTGCGAAGATATGTTTGAGCACGCGCAGGTCGGTGGCCACGATGGCTTCGATGCCCGGATACTGGATCTTCACCGCGACCTTTTCGCCACTGTGCAACCTCGCCACATGCACCTGGCCGATGGACGCCGACGCTACCGGCGTCTGATCGAACTCGGCAAACACCTCTTCGGGGCAGCGCCCGCCCAACTCTTCGCGCAGGCGGACCTCGACATCGGAGAAGGGTCGCGGCGGCACGCTGTCCTGCAGGGTTTCTAGCTCTTTGCGAAACGCAGCCGGCAGAAGGTTGGCCATCACGCTGATGAGCTGGCCGACCTTGATGAAGAGCCCCTGCAAATCGATGATGGCCGCCAGCACGCGCCGGGCGTTCTTGCGGTGAGCCCGGTCGGCCAGCTTGGCGGCGCCCTCGCTGCTGCGCAGACGCCGGCGCAGGGAAAGCCCGGCGTACGACAGCACCACCTGCATGGTCACAAAGTACGCGCGCAATAGCCGCCGCGTAGTCTTGCGGTAAGCGGCGGCCCTGGCTGCCTGACGGCTCGGGGTCATGGGGCCCGCAGCATATCCCGCCCGCCCAGCCGGTGCACGCGGTGAGATGGGCGCGACGCTTGCGGTGGTGCTAGTCTCGACCCATGGCCGACGACGGAAAGCGAGATGCATGGCGCGCAGGAGAAGGCGCGGACAACGACGGGCAGGGCGAGGCCTCGGAGCGGACCCTGTCCGATCGCGTGCGCAGGGCGATGGCGGCAGGGTTGGAAGTCGCGTCGCGATCCAAGGATGATTTCGTACGGGCCGCGACCTCCGAGATCGGCACGTGGCTTGACCGTATGGACGTGCAAGGCGAGCTGGCCAAGGTGCTCACCAAGATGGTGGTGGAGGTGAAAGCCGAGATTCGCTTCCGCCCGCGCGAAGACGGCACGCTCGCCGCCGAGGCGACCACCGAGACCAAGGTGAAGACCCCGCCGAAGCCGTAGCGGTTCACTCATCCAACTTGGCTCTGGTTGTTTGGAGCGGGGCTCGTGCCAGGACCAAGAGCACTGGGGCTCGCGGCTATCGCGCCCCGTCCGCCCTCGCCTGCCGTTCGGCCAGGTGGGCTTTCCAGCGCGCGTGGCGTTCCTTGATCAGGCGGTGTTTCTTGTTGGCCATGGCGATGTCGTGCGCGACCGTGTCTTGCGGTGGAATGACGAAGTCGGGGCCGAGAATGGGCGCTGGATCCAGCGCGTCGCCGTCGCGGTGAATTTCCAGGTGCAGGTGCGAGCCCGAGACCTTGGTGCCAGAGCGCCCGACGTTGCCGATGATCTGCCCGGCCTGCACGCGATCGTTGATGGCCACGCGATACGCCGAGAGGTGCATGTAGCACGAGAAGATGTGCGGCACGTGGCGAATGCAGACGAAGAGTCCCCCGGGTCCCAGCTCGGGTCGCTTGGTGGTCGGAAGCTCGGCGGGCGGAACCACCTGCGGCAGCACCCGGCCGGGCAGGTCGAAGCCAGTGAACCAGACCACGCCGTCCGCGATGCTCCCGATGGGCTCACCGACGGTGGCGTCGATGTCGAGCCCGCGGTGCGCCCGCACGCCCTCTTCGCGATCCTCGCCCGGGCCGCTGGGGGCTACACGCGGAATGCCTTCGAGGGGCGAGATGACCTTGAAGCCCAGACCGGAGTCGCGCACGGGAAGCGTGTTGCCGAGGTAGCGGTCGATGAGCCGCCTGCGCGCGTTCAGCGCCCGATCCTCGCCGCCGGTGCCGCGCACCACGTCGCCCCAGCCGAAGTGCGCGACGGCGCTGCGGTGGGGGACGCCGCCCGGAAAAACCTCGTCGATGGCCGGGTGCTGCTCTTGCCACATCAGCAGCAGCGCCGCACCCAGCCGCAAGTTGATGAGCGAGCCTTGTAAGCGCGAGAGCGCACCCCGCGGAACCGGCAGCGAGCGTTCCTTCCAGGCCGCGCCGTCCTTGGCCATGAAAACCAGCTTGTCCCCGCGCAGGTTGGCCTGCACCATGTTCGCTTGAATCTGCAGCAGCCCGACGCCGAACCCGCTCTTGAGGGTCGGAACGCAGCGGCTCTCCCGGTACACGAGCGCCCCCAACAAGAACGGATCGACCCCGGCCTCGGAAGACACCTGCCGAATCTCATCGGCAATGCGTCCGAGCATGCGCGGGCTGGCCATGCCCTCGCACATCCCGGTGAAGGCCTTGCGAAAGCGGGTCTCGTCGACGGGGCTGGGCGGCGATTCCGGCTCGGCCGGCCAGCGCTTGGGATCCTTCAGCTCGTGCACACCGGGCCGGAGAGTCGCGTCCCCGTTGTGTCGCGTGCGTGCCCGCCACGGCGGTCGCGGATCGGCAGCGGACGCTGCCGAACAGATCACAATCGACGAGCAGGCCAGAAGAACGAAGCCCCGCACAGCACCAGTGTGCCCGACTTCGCCCAATTTGCGCTACTCAGAAGCGAGCTGCACGCAGACCGCGACGACTTCCATCGCCTTGCGCACCTGCTCGAGGGGTGGGCGGGTTGGCGAAATGCGGATATTGCGGTCGCCGGGATCCTTGCCGAAGGGATAGGTTGCGCCGGCCGGGGTGAGCGCCACGCCGGCTTCCTTGGCAAGCTGGACCACCTTGCTGGCCACCGACTTTTCGGTGTCGAGGCTGACGAAGTAGCCGCCCTTGGGCTTGGTCCAGCGGGCCAGGCCCTTGCCGGAAAGCTCGCGCGACAGCACGTCCTCGACCGCGGCGAACTTGGGCGCGAGCAGCTTCGCGTGCGCCTTCATCACGCCCGCGATGCCGCCCGGGTACTTGCCAAGGAAGAGCACGTGGCGATACTGCTCGACTTTGTTGGGCGAGATCATCTGCGTGCCCAAGAGCTCGCCGATCCACGCGATGGTCTCCTTGCTGCCGGCGAGGAAGCCAACGCCGCCGCTGGCGAAGGTGATCTTCGAGGTCGATCCGAACAGAATCACCCGCGTGGGGTTGCCCGCCTTCTTGGCCGCACCCAGCAGATCGGGGTGTGGCGGCGGCGTGTCGTCGAGGTGGTGCACGGCGTACGCGTCGTCGGCCAGGATGGTGAAATCGGGCGCCGCGGTCTTCATCGCGCCCAGGCGGTCGGCCACCGCCTGCGACGTGGTGTCGCCGGTCGGGTTGCTGTAGGTGGGGACGTAGAGCAGGCCCTTCACGGTCGGGTCGGAGGCGACGATCTTCTCGATGGCGTCGATGTCGGGGCCGTCGGACTTCATGGCCACCGGAACCATGGCGATGCCGAGCCGTTCGAGCATGAGGAAGTGGCGGTCGTAGCCCGGCACGGTCACGATGACCTTCACCTCGCCCTTGCACCAGGGCGCCGGGCTCTTGGGCACGCCCCGGAGCATGGCCCACATGAGCACCTTACCTTCGAGCTCGAGGCTGGCGTTGTTGCCCACGATGATTTCGTCGGCCGCGACCCCGAGCATGGGCGCGAACAATTCGCGCGCCTCCTTCAACCCGGCGATGCCGCCGGGATAGTTGCGCAGGGCCACGCCGCTGGGGGTGACCAGCGTTTTGCCATCCACGATGGTCAGCATGGCGTTCGAGATGTCGAAGTTGTCGTCGCCGGGCTGTCCGCGGGTCAGATCCAACTTCAAGCCGAGTGCGCGCAAGGCATCGTAACGTTCGCGAATGGTGCTCATGGCACTTTGACATGCCCGATCGCGTGGGAAAAATCCAGCCCGTTCAGGACAGGTCGGCGCTATCCCTTCCGTCCGCGCAGGTTCGCGTGCTCCCACGCCTCGGTCTGGCGATTCATCGCCTCTGTGGAACGATGCCTGTAGACGCCTGGCGGGAAATGCAGGGGGCAAAGGCGCGCCGAAAGCTCCCACAACGCCTTGATGGTCGGCCACAGACGCGGGTCGTCGCGGTCCATCCAGACCGTCTGCTCCATTTCCTCGACCGATCGGAACCTTCGAACCGGCATGCTAGTCCTCGAGGTTGAAGTGGCGACGCAGCCGGTCGGCGTCGGCGCGATCCTGCGGTCTCACGGTTCCCCTTTTCATGCGGAAGAGCATCCGGGGCGTGGCCACGGGGATGCGGATGCCTTCGACCACGCGTTCTTCCACTTCGATGTCGTCGAAGCAAAATGCTTCGCCCAGGCGACTCAAGATGTCGATGTGGAAGGCGCCGGTCGGCGGAATGTATTGCACGGCGGGATAGTCGCCCGCGAGATCGGCCGAGGTGATCGCGGCGATCTCGGGATCGTCGAAGACCGAGCGCAAAGCCGCTCGCAGCCGAGCCACATTGTCCTCGTCGGCCGCGACGAAGATGTCGAGATCCTGCGTGGCTCTCGGCAAACCCACGAGGGCGAGAGCAACCGCGCCGACTACTTTGTACCGGACGCCTTCGCGTTCCAGCGCACGCAGGACTGCAATGACCGCTTCCTCGTTCACCTCTGGAACTATATCGGTGTAGCCCGAAGCCAGCAATGCGCGAGGGAGACTCTCTGGCGCTTGAACCCGGCAGGGTCCCCGCGTAGCATAAAGTCGCGTCGCTAACGCGCTTGCTCTGCCGCCTGTTGATTTCCCGACCACAGTTCCGGAACCTCGAACCGATCCCACCTGCATCTCCTGGCCCACGTCCGAGTCCGAACGGCAATGACGATGAGACGAGTCGCGCGCTTTCTCTTTCTGCTGCTGGCTTCCGGCGCCTTGCTGGCCTGGCTAGGGGCAACCCTCGTCGAGCGGACCACGCGTCAGTGGTTCGAGGAGGACATCGTCGTGCGCGCCGGGCTGGTGGCGACCGGGGCCCGGCAGGAGCTGCTTGCGCATTGGTCGCGGGGCGACAGCGAGGCCCTGGCGCGCATCCTCGCCGACATCTCGCGCGACGAGCGAATCATGGCGGCTGCCGTTTGCACAGATCGCCTGGAGCTGCTCGCCCGTACGACCGAGCTGCCGGCGCAACTTGGCTGTGCAGCGATCGGCAAGAAAATGGCAGAGACCTGGGCGTACAAGGGTCCATCGAGCGGAGCAGGCCGGGTTTGGGGATCGGTTTGGTCGCTGCCCGGCGGAGACGTGCATGTGAGCGCCGTCCCCTTGATTCACCAAGACCAACAGCCGGGGTTTCTGGTGCTGGTGCAGGATCTGTCGTTCATCGAACGGCGCGAGGCCAAGACCCGAACCTTCCTGCTGGTCGCATTCGTGCTGGCGGCGCTGGGCGCGTCGGTGGCGACCATCGTGGCCGCGCGGCTGTCGTGGCGTGGATTCCGCAAGGAGCTGCTGCGCTTCATCAAGGGCGAATCGCGACGCAAGGAATTCTTGCCCATCATCCGCGACGTGCGCGAGCTGGTCGAACGCATCGCCGCCGAACGCGAGATGGACGGGCAGGACGGCGCCTGGAGCCCGCAGCGCTTGAAGCAGACCCTGGTCCGGCACTTCCCCGGTGACAAGGTCATCGTGCTCGCCAACCGCGAGCCGTACATTCACGACAAAGGCGAAGACGGTGTGATACGCGTGCATCATCCCGCGAGCGGCCTGGTCACCGCCGTGGAGCCGGTCCTGCGCGCCTGCTCGGGCGTGTGGGTGGCGCACGGGAGCGGGTCGGCAGATCGGGAGGCGGTGGACCGGCATGACCGCGTGCGTGTGCCGCCGGGCGAAGGCTCGTATTCTCTGCGCCGGGTGTGGCTGACGCCCGAAGAAGAGCGCGGCTACTACTATGGCCTCGCCAATGAAGGACTCTGGCCGCTGTGCCACCTGGCGCACATGCGCCCGATTTTCCGAAAGAACGACTACGCCGCTTACAGCGCGGTCAATCGCAAGTTTGCCGAGGCTGTGTGCAAGGAAGCCGATTCCGACGATCCGGTGGTGTTGGTGCAGGATTACCATTTTGCGCTGGCGCCGCGACTCATCCGCGAACGCCTTCCGCGCGCGACCATCATCAGTTTCTGGCATATCCCGTGGCCCAATTCGGAACGGCTGGGTATTTGCCCCTGGCGCGCCGAATTGCTGGAAGGCCTGCTCGGCAGCAGCATTGTCGGCTTTCAGACCCAGCTCTATTGCAACAATTTCTTCGACTCAGTCGACCGTTACTTGGAGGCGCGCCTCGACCGCGAACAGAGTGGGGTGGTTCAGCACGGGCAACTGACCTTCGTACGGCCGTATCCGATATCGATCGGATGGCCGAGCGAATGGGCGAACGCCTCGCCGCCGGTCGAGGAATGCCGCCGGGCAATCTTCGCGGAATTGAAGCTTCCCCCTGATGCGATTCTGGGCGTTGGTGTGGACCGGCTCGACTACACCAAAGGCATTGAAGAGCGCCTGCTTTCGGTGGAGCGCCTGCTGGAACGCTTTCCGGCCCATGTGGGAAAGCTGGTGTTCGTGCAGTTGGCGGCGCCCAGTCGTAGCCTCATCGACCACTATCGCCAATTGGCCGAGGCAGTGGAAAAGGCCGCAGCACGAATCAACCAACGCTTCGGCAAGGGCGACTATCAGCCGATTCGCCTATTGCGCGCCCACCATGAGCCGCCCACGGTATTCCGCTACTACCGTGCCGCGGATTTCTGTTTCGTCAGCAGCCTTCACGATGGCATGAACCTGGTGGCCAAGGAATTTGTGGCAGCTCGCGACGACGAGCAGGGCGTTCTCGTGCTCAGTCAATTCACCGGCGCCGCCCGCGAGCTGACGGAAGCCCTGGTGGTCAATCCCTATGACCTCGAGGAAAGCAGCTCGGCCCTGGCGTCGGCCATTGCCATGAACCGCGACGAGCAGCGCGACCGCATGCGCGCGATGCGCGCCTTCGTGGCCGAATTCAATGTCTACCGCTGGGCCGGCGCCATGCTGGTCGACGCGAGCCGGCTGCGCAAGAAGGAGAGCCTGCTCGGCCGCGCCAGCTCCGAGCTGACACGCTTCGCGGGTTTCTCTCAGTGACCACGCGGAACCTCGTTCAAGGGTTACCTTCCTCGCGTTGCTTGATTTCCTCCGCGATACGTCCAAGCCGAGGAAGTGCGTGACCATAGAACGCCTTCCATCCCTCACACAGAATGCTCCTCGCCTTTTGCTGGCCCGTGGCCGGCCGGAACTTCTGGCAATCGCCATGACAAAACCTCAAATACGGACAGGATCGACAGCCTTCGTCGAAATCCGCCTTGGCCAGCCCGAATCGCCGGTAGACTGGAGAATCCCAGAGGTCCTTCCAAGTTTCGTCGTGGATGTTGCCCAACTTGAGATCGTTGCGCACGAAGAAATCGCAGGGGTAGACGCTGCCATCGTGCTCGACGACCAAGTATTGACGACAGTCCGTGCCCATCGTGCAGATGTTGTGCCGGCCGCTCACCAAGTATTCCAGGATGGAATCGAACAGCCGTATGGACGGGCGATGGACGTCCTCCCCGATCCATCGGTCGAGGATTTCGCACAGAAACTCGCCCCATTCCGGCCCAGTGATGGAATAGGGCTGGAGGTTCCCGGCAGCATCGAGCTCAACGCAGGGAACGTACTGCTGGTGAAGGAAGCCTCGATTCTTGAAATGGCCATAGATCTCCCGCGCCTGCTTCACCGTGCGGTCGTTGACCAAGGTCAGAACGTTGAAGTCCACCGCGTGTTTTCGCAAGCGGTCGATGCCCTTGAGCACCAGCGGTTGGGATACCAACACTGGCAGGCGTACAACTTCCACTACAACTACTACAACTATTGGTGGTACGAGGACGAGCCCGAGAAGCAGTACTCCAGTCGCTACGAACCCGACACGGAGGCAGACCAAGCGATTGCGTTCATGGAGAAATACCGGCAATCCGGCCGGCCATTCTTTCTAACCGTCGCGCCCCATCCTCCCCATCCGCCGTTTGACCCCGCATACGCCCCAGAAGGCTATCTGGAACGTACTCCGCAGACGCTGTGGTGGCCGCCCAACGTTCCCGCCAACAATCCCTGCACGGATGATGAGCTGCGCTGCTACCTGGGTATGATCCAAAACGCGGACGACAATCTCGGACGATTGCTCGACTACCTGGAGTCGTCAGGCTTGGCCAGGAACACCATCGTGATCTTCACTTCCGATCACGGCGAGATGTTCGGCAGTCAGGGACGCACCCAGAAGATGGTTCCCTACGCCGAGGCCATCGACATCCCACTCATCATGCGCTGGCCGCGGCGGATTGCCCCGGGTTCCCGGGTCGACACCCTGCAAACTCCAATGGATCATTTTCCCACGTTATGCGGATTGGCAGGCCTGCCTATTCCCGGCGAGGTCGACGGCGCGGACCTGAGCGGGGTTGCCACCGGCGAGGACCGGGACGGTCGCGAGGACCTCCTCATCGGACAATACAGCTCCGGCGAGCTGTGGTTCGAGACCGGCACCACATGGCCCGAATGGCGGGGCGTCAGGACCAAGCAATACACCTACGTGCGGTGGCTCGCCGGCGGCGAAGAGCTCTACGACAATCTGGCGGATCCGTACCAGATGGCGAACTTGGCCGAAGGCGGCGCCGAGCCAGAGGTTCTTGTACGCCTGCGCTCGCGGCTGTCGGACCTGCGCGCCGTTGCGCATGACGATTTTCGTCCGGGCACGGGCTATGGTGACTGGTACGACGATTGTCGCAATTTGGTCCGAACCGCACTTGGGCCGGTACCGGGCTGAGCGTCCCGGCCTCGCCCGCCAACTCCCGCGACGAGTAACGTCGGGCAAAGCTCGCCTCCCTCACGCGACGTGCGCCTGGCCCTGAAGGCCGTGGCCGTGGTCGGACGGTGATGCTGAATAGAGACAAGGAGAAGGTGAAGGACGCGTATTGGGCGCCGCCTACTTACCTGGGAATGTGCCTGCCGCACGCCGTAGGCTCAAATCTGCCAGCGCGACCTCGAAGTGCGACTGTGCCAGCGCCTCTTTCGCGGCAACCAGCCCGTCCTGCGCGGCAAGCAGATCGATCTGCGCGATATTGCCCGCCTCGTACTGGGTGCGGACCAATTCCAGCGTCTCCATCGCCACCGACCTTTCCGCCGCTTCCTGGGCTCGGCGTTTGGTGTCGAGCAGGTCGTGGCCGTTCGCCAGGTCGTCGCGGATACTGTCCCTCAGGACCTGCGATCGGGCCAGCGCCTCGCGTGCCTGGGACGCGGCCAGGTGGCGTTGCGCATCTCGCACGCCGCCGTCGAAGAGAACCCAATCCAGCGACACGCCGACCGCCCAGGCGTGGCGCTCGCGCGCGAAGTTGTCGTAATTGAAGATGCGGGCGCTACCGAAACCCGACACGGTCGGCGCCCAGCGCCAGGCCTGCGCACGCGCCAGCGCCGCTTCGGCCCGGGCAGAAAGCTCCAGGGTGCGGAACTCGGGGCGCAGGCGCAGCGCCAAGTCCAAGTCGCGCGCCGGCTCGGCCGCGCTTTCGGGCGCGATGGACTCGACCCTGAAGCCGCCATCGGACTGAATCAGGGTAGCCAGTGCTCGATAGGATTGCTCGCGGGCGAAGTGCGCCTCGCGCAGAGCTTGCTCGGCGTGAACCACGGCCAGCTCGGCCCGATCCAAATCGACCTTGGTAACCGCGCCGGCGGAAAAGCGCGTGCGCGCATTGTCCAAAGTCGCGCGCGCCACCTCGATGCTCGACTGACGGGCCGTCTCGACCTCGTCGGCAATGCCGGCCGCGTAGTAAGTCTGCGCGACCGCGAACAGAACATTGGCCAGCGACACGTCGTAATCCGCCTCGGACGCGCGCACACTCGACTTCACCGACTCCAGGCCGGGATATGCCGGCGGAACCAGCAGGGGCGCCGTGAAGCTGACCACGCCGTCGAGCTGGTTGAGCGGCTGAATGGTGAGCGCCGGCCCGGATTGTGTCGACGGCTCGCCGAACCCGCTGAACACGAAGGCCGTGTTGTTGCGGGTGTACTTGCCCTGCGCGACCACCGATGGAAACAGCACCGACCACGCTTGTTCGAGGTTGGTCTGGGCCTGGGCCACGCGCTCGCGCTCGGCGACCAGGGTTCGGTTGTTCTTGCGGGCCATGGTCAACACTTGGTCGAGACTCAAGACCCGCGTGCTTTCCGCCCGAGCCGGCGGCCGCGGAGCCAATTGCACAAGAAAGACGAAAGAGACAGCGACGATTGTGCGCAAGTTTCCAGTCCGTATCACGAAGCCGCCTCCACGCGGGTCGGGGTTCTGCCGTTGTTGTTTGCCGGCGCTATGGCGGGCATGATCTCGTCAGCGCCGGTCTCCGAAGGCAGGCGCGCCTTCACCCTAAACAGGCGCCGCAGCTTGACCGCCGCGCCGTCAAACAATTCGTACGCCACCGGCGTCGCCAGCAGGGTCAAGAGCAGGGACAGAATCTGTCCGCCCACCACCGGGCCCGCGGTGGCACGGTTGAATTCGGCGCCGATGCCGCGCGAGATCACCAGCGGCAACATGCCGGCCACGAAGGCCATGGTGGTCATCAGAATGGGCCGCAAGCGGTCGCGGTTACCTTCCAGAATCGCCTCGCGCCGCGGGACGCCCTCGGCACGCAATTGATTGATGTGATCGATTTGCAGGATCGCGTTCTTCTTCACCACCCCGAACAGCACCAGGATGCCCAGCATGGTGAAGATGTCGAGCTCCTGTTTCAGCAATAAGAGCGACATCAGCGCGAACGGAACCGTGAGCGGCAAGGCCAGCAGAATCGTCACCGGGTGCAGCCACGATTCGAATTGTGCGGCCAGAATCAGGAACATGAAGACGAACGCCAGCGCGAAGGCGATGCCGAAGTTGCGCGCGGTGCGCCCGATCTCCTTCGATTGTCCAAGGGGAACCACTTTGTATTCGGGCGGAAGCTTCATGCCCGCGACGGCTCGCTCGAAGGCCGAGCCGACCTCGCCGTTGCCCACCCCGGGCGCCGTGTTGGCGTAGAAGGTGACCTGGCGCTGGCGCGCGTAGCGGTTGATCTGCGACGGGCCCTCGCCGCGCTTCACGTCGACCACGTCGAGCAAAGGCACGGTGCCGAGCCTGCTGGACGGAACGCTCAGCAGCCCCAGCGCGTCGGTGCTGTTGCGGTAGCTCTCGTCGGCGCGCACCAGGATGTCGTACTCATTGCCCTGTTCCTCGTAGCGGGAGACCTTGACCCCACCCACCAGTAGCTGCGCCGCCTGCGCCACATCCATCACGTTCACGCCCAGATCGGCCGCCTTGCGCCTGCTGACCGTGGCTTCCAACTCGGGATTGCCAGTGACGAGCGACGTGTCCACGTCCACCGCGCCGGGAATCGCCTTCATGCGCTTGGTCGCCTCGCCTGCGATAACGCCCAGCCGATCCAAGTCCGGTCCGGTCATGATGTATTGAACCGTGGCCGCACTGAAGCCTCCGCCACTGAAGGCCGGGACCGCCAATACCTGCATGCGGTATTCTTTCGGTTGTTTGGGAACGATTTCGCGCCGGACCTTGTCCTGCAATTGGTCCTGCGACAACTGTCGCTGGTCGGGCGGAACCAAGCGCACGAAGATGCGCGCCAGGTTGCGCGTCTTTTCGGGCGTGTCCCCGATGGTGAGCACGGTTTCGGTCACCTCGGGCCAGTCGCGCACCTCACGCGCGATGCGCTCGGCCGCGATATTGGTCGCGGCCAGACTGGTGCCCTCGGACGTACGCACCGTAATCTCGAATTGCGCCTCGTCGTTCTTGGGCAAGAATCCCTTGGGCGTCGCCTTCATCAGCGGAAAGCACGAGCCCAGCGTCGCCGCGGCGGCAACCACCACCACCCAGCGATGGTTCATCACCCAACCGAGCAGCTTCATGTACAGCCGCTCAATAGGTCGATAAAAAACGTCGACGACGCGCTCAAGGAAGTATTTCTGTCGCTCGTGCGCGGGCCTTGGGTCCATGCGCAGCCAGCGCGAGGCCAGCATGGGCGTGAGGGTGAAGCTGACGAAGAGTGATATCGCAATGGCCGCCGCCATGGTCAGGCCGAAGCTCTTGAGGAAGCGCCCCGGAATACCGCCCATGAAGGCCACCGGCATGAACACCGCCAAAAGCGACAGCGTGGTCGCCAGCACCGCCAGCCCGATCTCGCGCGTGGCATAGATGGCCGCCGGCATGGGACGTACCTTCTTTTCGTCGATGAAGCGGAAGATGTTTTCCAGCACCACGATTGCGTCGTCGATGACGATGCCTACCGCCAGCGCCAGCGCCAGCAGCGTGATGGTGTTCATGGTGAAGCCCATCACCCACATCGCCATGAAGGTGCCGATGATGGACGTGGGAATCGCCAGCGCCGCAATCAGAGTGCTGCGCAGGTTGCCGAGGAACAGCAACACCACCAGGGCGGCCAAAAGCGCGCCCAGCACCAGATGCTCGCGCACGGCCGACACGCTGGTGCGCGTGGTCTCGGTGTTGTCACGAATGACTTGCAAGTGATAGCCGGATGGCAGCGACTTTCCCAATTCAACTAGTCGCTCGCGCAGGGCATCCACCACGGCCACACTGTTTTCGCCCGACTGCTTGCGAATGGACAGCAACACCGCCGGTTTGCCGTCGAGGGAAGCCGCGCTCTCGGCTTCTTCCTCGCCGTCCACCACGCGGGCCAGATCGCGGACCATAATGGGATGGTTTTCCGATTGCCTGACCACCACGTCCCCGAGCGCGTCCGGACTGGTCACTCGCCCTCGCACCCGGAACACCAACCGGCGCGGCCCGGTTTCGATGGCGCCGCCCGGTGCGGTCACGTTCTGGGCAACGATCGCACGCTGCACGTCGCCGGCGGTCAGGCCCGCCGAACGCAGTTTGTTGGGATCCAAGAAGACCTGGATCTGTCGCTTGCGCCCGCCGACGATTGACACCTGCCCGACGCCGGAGACATTTTCCAGCGCCTGGCGAATCTTCTTGTCCGCCAGCTCGGTAATTTCGCGAATCGGTCGTGTCGACTCGACCGCGACAAAAAGAACCGGTGCCGCGTCAGGGTCCAACTTGCTGACCACCGGGGTCTCGGTCCCCTCGGGCAGATCGGGCAGGATAGTGGCCAGGTGGTCGCGCACCTCTTGTGCGGCGATGTCGATGTTCTTGTCGAGTAGGAAGGTGATGAACACCTGCGACACGCCCTCGGTCGAGGTCGAACGCAATTCATCGATGGCGCTGATGGTGTTGACCGCCTCCTCAATACGGTCGGTGAGCTCGGTCTCGATCTCCTCGGGGGCCGCGCCGCGCAGAACGGTCGTCACCGACACCACCGGCAAGTCCACGTTGGGAAAGCGGTCGATGTTGAGCTTGCCGTATCCGACCAGTCCAACCACCAGGATGACCAGAATCAAAACCGTGGCAAAGATCGGGCGCTTTACGCTGATGCTGGCGAGCCATTGCATGGTACGGTCACTTCAGGCGGACGCCGTCACGGATTTCGGGACCAAGTTGGGCCACCACGCGCTCGCCGGTCTTTAGGCCGTCAATCACCGGCACCAGCCCGCGCGCCGCTTCCGCCACTTGCACCAAGCGATCCTCGACGCGGCCGTTCACTGCCACGAAGACGTGGCGCTGACTACCCTCGGTAAACACGGCGCTGGCCGGAACCGAGGGTAGGTTCTCCTGGCCCAGCTCTAGCTTTGCGGTTACGAACATGCCGGGCCGCAGCTCGTGCGTCGGGTTTTCCACCACTGCTTCCACCACTGCGTCGCGGGTCTGCTGTCTGACCGAGGGTCCTATGTAGCGCAGCTTGCCCTCGTAACTGCGGCTGTCCGGCGTCGCGGCGACCCGGAACAAGACTTTCATGCTTTGTTTCACCTGCGCCACCGCCGATTCGGGAACTGTCAGCTCGACCCGAAGCGCGTCCACGTCGACCAGGGTTGCCACCGTCGAATCAGCGTGAACGTATTCGCCGGCGGTCACGTTGCGTTCCACGATCATGCCGGAAAATGGCGCGCGGATTTGCGTGTCGTGCAACGCCTCGCTGGTAAGGCTCTTGCGCGCTTCCGCAGCAGAGACCGACCATTTGCTGGTCTCGCACTGGGTGTGCGTCCGGTCGTAATCGGCCTTGGCCACCGCGCCCTTGTCGAACATGCGCTGCGAACGCTCGCAATCGAGCAACGCTTGCGCGCGCTGGGCGCGCAGCGATTCCAGCTGCGCCACCGCCTCTTCCGCCTGGGCGCGGACCGCGCGCGGATCGAGCTGCGCCAGCAGAGCACCCTTCTTCACGAATTGACCGCGTTCGACGTAGGTGGCGAGCACCTTGCCGACGGCGCCGGCGGCGACCTTGGCCTGCTCGTTACCAGCCAGCGTGCCGGAGAGGACGATCACGCGCGGAACCGAAACGATCGACGCCACAGCCAGTGGCGCCTCGACGGGGGCGGAGGCTGTTGGGGCGCCGCGCGTCTGGCCCGCCGCTTGGCTGCAGCCTGAAGCAAAACCGGCGGCCGCGATCAGCGCCAGAAGGAAGGATGTGTTTGTCTTCGACATGGCTACCTCATCTGTGTTGCAGCCCTTCTGATGTCGTGAGCGCGGGGGACGTTTCCGTCGGAGCTTGACGCGCGTCGGGATGGGCTGTCACCAACTCGGTGCTGGCGAATCCGTTGCACGCGGGACAAACTACAGTAAGGCGAGGTTCGTGCGGCCCTTTTGCTGGCCGAGCGCTTCTGCTAGGGTGTGTGCATCCAACTTGCAGGAGACAGCCGTGAGCAATTCGACAGACATGCGTGCTCGTGGAAGCGCTCTGGCGTTAGCCATTTTGACCGGCTTTTCGCTGGCTGGCTGCTTGTTCAAGAAGCAGACGCAGGCCGGCCCATCCGATCTGGCTACCGCGAACGACGACAAGCTGGTCGAGCGCATGGACAAGATGCGGACCCGAGCGCTGGCTGCACCGGGCGGCTCGATCGAGGCCACTGATTTCGCCGTGCAAGTGACCGTGCTTTACAACCAGGGGGTGCCGAAGCGCCGAACCCTGGCGCCGAATTTGGTGGATGAGGCCGTGCAGTGCCTCGACAAAGCCAAAGAGGCCAAGCCTGACGAAGCGGCCGATCTGCTCATGCGCAAGGGGGAAATGTTGTTGGCCGCCGAGCAGCAGCCGGCCGCCGTCGCGGCCCTGCAGGAATCGGTTGAAGCGCGGCCCAACCTGCGCGCGTTCACCTTGCTGGCCCGGGCGTACACCGCGCAGAAGCAGGCCGCCGAGGTCGAAGCCCTGTGCAAGAAGACCTTGCCCGCGATGAAGTCCGAAGACAGCCGTTACGCTGTTCTCGACGAATGTCTGAAATCGAGTGGCGCCGCCACGCCTGAAGCCGGCCTGCGCTGGGCCGGCCACAAGGAAGTCAGCTTCTACAAAGCCAGGCGCAAAGAGCTGGAAGCGCGCATGGCCGCCGCGAAGCAGAAGAAATAGCGCCGCCGAGGGCGCTGTACGTTTCGGTCACGGGGTCCGCGGTGCGGGCGCGGCGCTGGCCGGCTTCACTTCGACGGCGGGCTGCGGCTCGACGATGGCGTTGGGGCGGCCCGGGCAGGTTTGGCCGGCGGCCTCGGCAGCTTGGATTTCCGCGCGCACGTGCCGGACCGAGATGCGGCGCGAGGCGGTGGTGAGGCTGGCTATCCAAGCTTTCGCCTTGGCGACCAAGGTGGACTGGGGCTCGCCCCGCAAGCCCTGCACGGACAGCACCAGGACACGGCGGCCGTAGGCGGCGGTCAGGTAAGCGATGCCGGTGGGACGCTCGGGCTCGACGGCGTGCGGGTCGGCGGGGTTGGCAGGCGCGGCAGCCTGAGCGGCGTCCGTGCCATCGAAGCCGGCGGGTTGGACATCGGTGGGCGCTTGGGCGGCGGCAGCGCCGGGCGACCACCAGAGCAACCCGGACGGCATGGTGTCCGAGGCAAGGATTTCGATTTCCTCGGGCTTCACGTCGCGCCCGAGGGTTTCCGACAGGCGCGCGCTTTCGAACTCGGCGTGCTTGCGCAGAAGATCGATGCCAACGAGATCCCGCGCGGCGGGACTGATCTGGTTGCTGGCCATGGTGGTCACCTTCACCACGAGGCCGTCCACCACGAACGCGTCGGTGCCGGCGTCGTGGCGCACACCCACGCGCCCGCCGGCCAGCTCCATGCGGAAGTGAAGCTCGCCCGCGTTGCCCACGATGGTCAGCCCGCACGGCGACGGAAGACCGGTCACGCCGTCAGGCTCGGCGGGCTCGTACTCCAGTCGAGGAGGGCTTTCGGGTGTGGCGGGCTTGCTTCCGGCCGAACCGGTTGCGCAAGCGCCAAGCGCGCAAGCGAGCAAACATGCGAGACGGCGACGTAGGTCCATGCCCGCATCCTAATTCCGAACCCGCGCAAGGGCTGAACTTTCGCGCGGGCGGTCCGCGCTTTGCCCAGGCTGGGCTAGAACGCGCTGTAGTTACAGGCCCGGTACGTGTCTGAGGTCGTGGCGAGCGTGCTGATATCGCCTGGGCAGGTCCGACACTGCATGCCAATCTTGGTCCCCTCCGCAAGTGGTCCAGCGGCAACCTCGTCAGCGGTTCGCAAAGTCTGAATCATCTGGCCGTTGCTCGGGCACTTGCTCTTGTCGACAATCAGCTGCCAACAATCTGCGTTCTGGTTCAGGTGGCCATTGGTCTCGCCGGGCTGGCACCTGCGCAGCGACGCTGGATCTTCCGTGTAGGTGATTCGGCCCGTAATGTCGACATTCTGGTAGCGATAGGCCACCCGGCAGTCAGCGCCCTTCTGCAAGTCGGCCGCGGTCGCGGGATTCGGGTCGTTGGCGTAGTCCGTGTTGTACAGCTTGGCATCCACGCACAGATTCTGCACCTTCCTGGCGATGGCGTTTCCGATGCTTTGCATGGCGTAGGAGAAGTCACGCTCGCAGATGCTGGACTTGAGGCCGTTGTCGCCGAATTCGTCGATGAAGGCCGACATTCGCAACCCGCCTTGCGCGCCCCAGCCCCAGGCCGCCTGGTCAAAGGCCTCGCCGCCCCCTTGGGGTAGATGATCGGGATCGTAGCAGACCGGCCAGTAGTCCCAAACCTGGGCGTGAGCGGTGTCGGCGGTATTCGGGTTGGGCGTCTTGTCGATCTTGTACTTGGCATTGGCCATGTCGAACTGGGGCTTGCCGCTCGCATCGAGGACAGGCTTGCCGGCGCTATCGACCATCATGCGCGGCCATCCGAAGATGCCGGCGACCAGAATCTGATCGTTCGGGAGGGCCTTCAGGCTCTTGATCTCGTCAGCCAAATGGCGGATGTTCTTCAGTGGACTGCAATCGGTCGGCACGCTGGTGTCGGTTCCGGCCGAGTCGCCGTCGGTGGGGTTGGGACAGGCGTCGGTCCGCGCCGAGCAGTTTACGAAGTCGGTTTCGAACTTGGCGTCAGTTGGATAATTGGGCGGGTCGGTGTTCATATTCCGGCCGGTGCACTGGTGGGCACGCGTGGCGCAGCGGAGGCTGGCTGATTCGCCGCGTAGTTCCGGGATGTCGCCAAACATGCCGTCGTTGGTGGCTGCGGAACAATCATCCTCGTCGCTGAGAAGGACCAAGCCAAGGTAGGCCGACGGGCGGAGGAAGGTGTTCTGCACGCCGTAGCGCGATGGCTCGGAGTTGGCATCGTGCAAGTTTTGCGCGACGAGGGCGAACTCGAAGGACTGCAGCGAGTGCTCCATTCCGCACCCAACCGTGCCGAGATTGGTGGCCAGGCAGCCGAAGACCTGGGAGATGTCGCCGTTGGCGGGATTCTGGTAGTTCACCGGAGACCCCTTGGTGTACTCGAGCCAGAGCGCGTTTGAATCGGTCACGCCGCATCCGCTGGCGTTGCGCATCTGGAAGTCGCCGACGTCACCGAAGGCGCTGTGGTTGTTGGTATCGTTGGGGCCACAGGAGCCGCTGTCGTACCTTCCGCCTGTGCCGAGGTCGCTGTCGATGATGGCGACGCGCAGATCCGGATAGGTTCCATCGACTGGATCCTTCAGCGCCGTGAGCAGGGTCGGGAAGTTCCTATTCATCTTGGCGACCTTGGGCGCCATGGAGGGCGAGTTGTCGATCATGAACACCAGATCGAGCTTGCGGACTGTCGAGACCGCAATGTACAGGTCCGTCTGTTGCACAATCGTTGGGCTCCCAGTGCTCGAGGTTTGCTCTGTCGTATTCTGGCAACTTGCAGTCGGGTTTGGACCGGTGCACGCGATGGGCGTGGAGGCGCCGGAAGGCCCCAGGAAATCCTTGCAAACGCACAGGTGCTGGCAGCAGAGCGGACCGACCACGAAGGGCACCGCGCACGCGAAGCCGCCCGCGCAGCGCTGGTCGGCAGGATTGCTTGGGTCGCGCAGCTCGCCTTTACAGTCGGAATCGCTGCTGCACTCCGCGGTACAGGTCGGACCGGTGGAAGGCGACAGGACCGCCGCATCCGGATCGAAAACCGACTGGAGGCAAAGCCCACTCGGGCAGACGCTGGAGGTCGTGTTGATGTCGACTTGATTGAACGCGGTCGACACGATCATGTCGCACGACTTCCCGACTGTGCTGACGACGCCACCAGCGCCCCCCGTGCCGCCAGCGCCCCCTGCACCGGCCGCATTGGGGGCGTCTGGTGTGACGCCGGCCCCACCTGTGGCTGTGCTTGTCCCGCCTGTGGCAACGCTCGTCCCGGTGCTGCTATCGGGATAGCTAGCAGAATTATCGCCCGCAAGCGGGTCGGAGCCGCAACCCAAAGAGGCGATTGTGCAGAGCGAAACACCAACGGTTGCATAAAGAGCCGGTTTGGTCATGCCTGACTTGTCCCATAGAGGGGGCCTTCCTTACAAAGAAAACGCCCCCTCTGGAGAATCCCTGACCCACATCCCTCGGCAGGGAGGCATGTAGTGGCCGCTCCCCCGCGGTGAACGATTCCCGAACGGTGATCTTTGGGCGCGTGGAAACCACGCGTTCCTGAACACTGGATGCGTGTCACGCAACTGGCGACGACGATGGATCGGGTGCCTTGTCGTTGGCCTCGCCACGCCCAATTTCCTGGCCTACATGCATGCTCGTGCGATGACCCGGTTTGCGCCTACGGGCGAACAGACACCGTCACCTCAGGAGCTGTCATTCGGCGACAAGGTGCGTGTGCTGGTTCTTGGTGCGACCGTTCCTCATCCCCGGAATCAATGGACTCCCGCATCTATTGGCCTCGCCTACGAAACCCACCGGTTCCAGGGCGAGGCCGGAATGCTGGAGGCATGGGTCATTCCTGTGCCCTCGCCCAAAGGGCTCGCCGTACTCTTCCATGGCTTCGCCCTCAGCAAGGCGAAACTCTTGGACGTGGCCAGCTACTTCCATGACCTTGGTTGGACCGCTGTGCTTGTCGATTTCCGCGGCTGCGGAGGATCGCAAGGGGATCGAACCACGATTGGCTGGGACGAAGCCAAGGACGTGGCCGCAACCTTGTCGTGGGTACGCAGCACCTTGGGCGAATCCGCCCCCGTGCTCTTTGGCCATTCCATGGGAGCTGTCGCGATGCTGCGCGCGGTGGCCGTGGAAGGAATCCATCCGCGCGCCCTGATCGCGGATTCCCCCTTCGGGCGACTGCTCACCACCATCCAGAATCGGTTTTCGCTCATGGGGCTTCCAACCTGGGGATTACCTCATCTGTTGGTGTTTTGGGGTGGTATGCAGAATGGTTTCAACGGATTTGCACACAATCCCGTGGACTACGCGGCCAAAATCTCTTGTCCCACATTTCTTCTGCGAGGAGCCGAGGATTCCACGGTCACCGACGAGGAGACCCGTGCCATCCTTCATGCCCTGGTCGGTCCCAAGTACCTCTATGCGTTTCCTGGTCAGGGCCACGATAGCACCCTTTCGGTGCCCGAAGACGAATGGTCCGAAGTCGTGAAGCCCTTCCTGGATTCGCTGTAGATGGCGGACTGACCAGATGCTCGATGAACCTACTTCACCGGCGCCTTCGCGCGCACCTATTCTCGGTGCGAAAAGGGCGTTCTATTCCCTCATCGCCTTCTTCATTCCCCAAGTTGTCGCCGGCTCGGTCGTGGGCCTGGCAAAGTTCTTCGGCGACCGTGTCGGGCAGTCATCCCATCACGCGCCGTCCGGTGCGTCCTTGATCCTGGCGGCGTTCGTGGGAGTGATTCTCGGTGGGTTAATCGTATTTCGCGATGCCAGACAGAGCATGCCAGGGCCGATCAAGTCGGGGGTGCTGCGTCCGATTGGTTGGATGGCTGCGAAGGCGCGTGACTTGTGGCTGTCTGCTTGCGTGGGCATTCTGTTGGTTCTGCTGTATATGGGTGCCCTGGCTACCTTTCCCCCACCCCCGGGGCACAAGCTCGGCGTGGTTTCAGAGCTGCTGAAGTCTGGCGGCCTCACCCTCCACATCTGGGCGATCGGCGCAGTCCTGATTTCCCCAGCGGCAGAGGAACTCGTTTTTCGAGGGCTGGTGTTCACGGGATTCTGTCGATCATGGGGAGTCTGGGCAGCATCGACGGTCGTTACCGTGATCTTCGTCTCACTGCACTTGTCCGAAGCCGCGCACTACCTGCCGGCCGTGGTAATTCTGGTGCTGTTCTCAGTTGCCACACTTCTGGCGAGAATCGCAACGAAGTCACTCCTGCCGTCCATCGTGTTGCACGCCACCTACAACCTTGGCTTGGTGACCATAGTGTACGCTAGCCGGATGATGTTGTGCTAGCCGCGCCCAGCGTCCCTCGATCACCCAGAGCCGCCTGTCGATCGACGACGTCGCCTTGCAGCTGGCGGTGGGCCGCAGGTTTGGATGTAAGCCGGTGCGGTGGGCGCACCCGGGCGGGCTCGACCGGACGATGCCGGCGAGTGACCCTCGGCCAACATGGAGATCCGCTGACGGCGCCGGCGAACATCAGCGTGCGTGATTCCGTGTGAAGTGGCGCACAGGTCGGAGGACGGCCGCGCCCCAATCGCTGGTTGTGGCGTCGACCGAGCGGTAAAGTAGCGGCATGCGCGCGTGCTTTCTCGCTGGCTTGGTGCTCGCAATTGGCTGCTGGCAGGCCCATGCCTTCGCACAGACGACAGTAGACGTCGCTGCTTCCAAGGACGCCCCACGACTCACGGTTGGCGGCACGGCGTTGTTTGGGACGGTCTTGGGCTCCCTGTGTGCTCCAACGACCGGCGACGCGATCTCCTGTGGCCCTGATTCGACCATCGCCGGGGTTCGCCTCTCGCCGCGCTGGCGCCTCTTCCACGATTGGGCTCTCGGCCTTTCCGGGGGCCTGGCGTGGCTAGGCGGAGGATGAAACGTACCCACCAAGTTGTGGGATATCCAATTCACCGGACGCTACTATTTCGGTGCGACGGCGGCATCCCAATATTGGCTCGATGGTAGCGCTGGTCTGGTTGCCGTAGAAGAAGACTGGCCCTCCTACGTGACCGACAGCGGAATGGTGAGATCGGCAACCACCTACACCACGTGGGCGCCCGCCGGGAGCCTGGGCTTCGGGCGTGACGTCCCCATCCTGCGCTCTTTCGGCGTCGCACCCGAGACTCGGGTCCATTGCCTTGGCTTCAACACCAATGACGCCTTCCCGAATACCGCCCCGCAGTACCGTCCTCAAGTGCTGGTGGCGCTCGGGCTGAGCGTGGTGGGGTTCGGATTCTACCGCTAGGCAAATCACGCGGTCCGTTGGTTCGAGAGCCTTCCCCTCGAAGTCGAACAGCGCCTAGGGCGCGGGCGTGGGATAGTCGCGGGATCATGGACGTCGATGCGATCGCCGGTGAGCTTCGATCCAGTGGTTTCGTGGCGGTGGAGAATTCGCTTTCGCCCGCGATGCGCGCCCGTTTCAACGATGGTTTTCGGGAAAGCGCGGCCTTCGGGCCCGCCGGCGTGGGAAGGGGCGGGCAGCGAACCCACGACGCCGACATCCGAGGCGACGTCATTCGCTGGCTCGATGGCAGCAAGGCCGCCGACCGCTCGTTTCTCACGCTGATGGAAGAGCTGCGCATCGGCCTCAACCAGCGGCTCTTTCTGGGTCTGCTTGACTACGAATGTCACTATTCGATCTATGGTGTCGGCGCCCATTACGACAGGCATCTGGACACCCTGAGCGGCCAGAAAAACCGCCTGTTGTCGACCGTCGTCTACCTCAATGACGAATGGGCTCCGGCAGACGGCGGCGAGCTGCTGCTTTACCGGGCCGGCAACCCGGGCGCCATCGCCAGAATTCTGCCCAAGCCTGGCCTGTTGGTCCTATTCCTAAGCGAGGAATTTCCCCACGAGGTGCTGGCCGCGAAGAAGCCCAGGCACAGCATCGCCGGTTGGTTCCGCGGTCGCGTCGGCTCAAGCGGGGGGACTTGACTGGACAGACCTGCGCGCGCATCCGGAGCCATGACCGGGAAGGCCGGGCTATTGCACCGGCGCGCAGGTGGAGACGCCGGCGCCGACGATGGGCCTGCGGCGCGTGTCTGCGATCGCTGTGGTGATGTTCGCGGGCGTGTCGCGCGACACCTTGTAAACGGCTGTGTCGAGGAAGATCCAGAAGTAACCCCCCCAGAACTTCACCGCCCAGCCACCCTCGGTGAACGCGTTGAGCGACGAATACGAATAGGATTGCAAGGTCGCGGCCGACATTGGATCGAGTCGTAGGAGAGTCGCCTGGTAGCTGGTGCTCGAGTCCTGCGGAATGAAGCCCCATAACTGGCCGTCACCGGTGCCCGTCAGCTCCGGGAAACCAGCGCCGACGGTTCCAACCGGCGTCACCAGCAACTCCGGGAAGGAAATGGTTGCAAGCGTCGATGGCGCCGCTATGACTTCAGCGCCGCCCGCGATGTACAGCGTGTCCTTGCCGGTCGACGGATCGAAAACGAAGCTCATTCCGAACACGTTGAGGCCATGTTGGTTCGGCACGAAACTGGTCGTCTGGCAAACGCCCGTGGTCGTGTCGACCCGGTACATGCTTCCGTCCATGTAAGCGACCCACGCCGTGGCGTTCTGGTCCACGGCCATCGAGTTCGGGTCCGCCAGGGTTGGGCAGTCCGGGGTTGCGATGTCGGTGAAGGTCAGGGTATCCGGATCGAAACGCGCCAATCCGCCGGAGTCGTCGAAGGTGTAGATCCATCGACTGGCTTCCACGCATACCGTATTCACGTACGCGGACAACGGAACTTGCGCGGAGGGCTGGCGTGAATTGCCGGTCTGAAACACCAGCGTGCCGGTCTTCAGATGCGGCGGCGAGCTGTCGGCCGCCGCGAACGTCACGCCAACGGTGGCGGTTGCGCCGGGAGCAACCACGACGCTCATCAATTGTGTCGAGCCGAGCTTGAAATTTGGATCGCTGCCCGCTGCGATGTCGATGCCCGAGACAAGGCATGGGTCGCTGCCGTCGTTACCAAGTGACACGTGACCGTCCGCCGTGGTGTTGAGCATGACGTTGCCGAAGTCCAGGCTGGCGGGAACCCAGGTCAATTCGCAACCGATATCGATGTCGGCAGACAGTGAAACAGTCACCGTCAACCGGGACACGTCGGTGCTGGCAAACACGAGGCTACCGGTTCGGTGATGGGGCGGCGATATCTCCTTGGCGGTGAAAGAGACGGATATGAATTCCTCGTCGCCCGGGGCAAGTATCATTGGATCAGGCGTCGATTCCAGGCCGAACTGGGAATCGCTCCCAGGGCTGATGGCGAGGTTGGCAATCTCACATGGCCCGGATCCGACATTGGCCGCGCGAACGGAACGCACGGACGCCGCGCCGAGGGCAACGTGGCCGAAAGCGACCGCCAGCGGCGACACGTCGAGCTTGCAGCTCGACAGAACCGTGCCAGTCAACGCGACGACCGAGTGTCGCGTTCGTACCGAATCCACATCGAAGGTCAGCTCGCCTTTGCGGTCCAGGGGAATCGCGACGCTTGCGGGCTGAAACTTGATCGAAATCGGCGCGGTGCCGCCCGACGGGATGATGGCAGACGTCGGCGAGGTGTCGACAAAAGAAGCATCACTGGTTGGGCTGAGGCCGATGTCAGACAGGTGGCACTCGCCGCCACCATGATTGGTCACGCGGACCTCCCGGGTCGCGCTGTCCCCCGGAGCAACCTGGCCGAAATCGATCGACACGGGATCGATCTTGGCGTCGCAATAAGGCGGCAAGAGGGGCGTGCGGCCGCAGGCCGCGACAAGGGCAAAGACGCAGGCCTTGGGGAACAGTCGCTTCAGGGCTGCGGTCAGCATGCCGCATCATACAGCACCGTCCCCAAGGAAACCAACGGCGCCAAGTCGCACGCGAGGGTTTGGCTCACACGCGCCTTCGGGTGGTTAGCCGAAGCTGCGCGCGAAGAGCGCTTCGATGGCGGCAAGCCCGTTGGGCTCGATGAAGCGGGTTCCGGTGCCGCAAAAAAGTGGCTGGCGGATGCACGGCTCGCCCGCCGGCTCCCACCGATCGCCGTTCCAGCGGAACCAGGTCGAGCGCGGTTGGTCGAACACGTAGACCGGCTTGTTGAACAGGCGCGCGTACTCGGCGGCGACACCGGTGCCGCCGGTCACAGTGTCATCGGGATTGATCTTTCCGATCACGAAGACTTCTTGCCCGTTCTGTACCTGGTGCCAGATGGTCTGCAGAACCTTGCGGAAGAGCGGCGTGTCGGGGTACTGCCGGTGCATCAGCTTGCTGATGTAGGCCAAGCCCACGTCACCGTGGCGCAGCTCTGCGCGGGTCAAGTCGCGCCGTCCGCGCTGGCTTGCGATGCCGTGTCCCTCGAAGGTAAAATTGACCTCGTCGATACCGTAGCGCTCGGCGGCGGCGCCGAACGCCGCCTCCGCGCCGGTGGCAGCGCCGCTGAAACAGATGCAGTCTTCGCGTTTCACTTCTCGAACCTCATCGTTGAATGTGGGCGCGTGACGATGAACGACGGGGACCGCCTCGTCAAGCAACGATTGCACGCGCCACGAAGCTGACACCGACGGAGGGGCTGCCGGCAGCGCCGAGGGGAGCGGGCGCGCACCGCGGTGTACGGAATCGCAAGTCAACGCTATTCTTGCTGTAAGGTCGTCTCGACTCGGGCAACCAAGCAAGCAAGGTTGCGGCCGTGCGCGACGTCAATTCCACCATGTCGGACCCAAAGAATCGCCCGCTTGCGAGCGGATCGGAAATTCCGGATTCCGTGGAGGTTATCTACGACCGCTATGCCCCGCAGGTTGAACGCTGGGCGCGTCGGTTGGCCGGGCCACGGATCGATCCCGAGGATCTGCTGCACGACATCTTCCTGGTGGTCATGCGCCGACGGCACGAGTTTCGCGGCGAAGCCCGAGTCACGACCTGGCTTTTCAGAATTACCCAGCAGGTGGTGCGCTGGCGGCGACGCAACGATACGATTCGCAGGTGGCTGTGGGGCAAGCATGGGCAGGCCTATGCGGACGCGCTTGCGAGCGTGCCCACCCCGGTCGAGGAGGTGTTGCGTCGCGAGCAGAGCCTTCACCTGTACGCCGCCTTGGATCGTCTGCCTGAGAAATACCGGACGGTTCTGGTTTTGTTTGCATTGGACGGAATGTCGGGCGAGGCCATCGCCGAGCTGACCGGCGACGAGGTGGGCAACGTCTGGGTTCGGCTTCACCGAGCGCGCACCAAGTTGGCCGAGGTGCTCGCCGCCCTGGAGGAAGAACCATGAAGGCCGCCGGGCCCCCGCCAGTCGCCGGGCGCGATGAGCCGTCGCTGGCGATCGCGGATGCGCTGCTGGAGGGTGGCCGGGCGCTTCCGCCCTTGTCCGCGGCGGTCCACGCGCGCATCAAGCGACGCTTGCTGGTCAGCACGCGAACCGGTCTGGTTCGCCGAGCACGCTGGCTGGCTCCGGCGGTCATTGCGTCGTTCTGCCTGGTGTGTGGCGCTGCATTCGGCGTCGTGCTCGACCGGCTGGTTCTCAAGCGCGGACCCTCGGCTTCGACGCCGACCGAAACCGACACTGTGACTGGCGCGCGGGCCACCCGTTCAAGGCGTTCGGTAAGCAAGCCGCCCGCGCCGACCGCATCGGAGGCTGAGGCCGAACCCGAACCGGCGAAGGTGCAGTCGGGGGCGCCAAAAATGGAAGCCCGAGCAACCACCGACGAGAGCTCCGCGGTGGACTCGACCTTGCCTGCGCGTTCGCCCACGGGCGCGCGAAAAGTGGCGCTGCGATCCTTCCCCGCGGCCGTCGTCCCGGTAGCGGCCCAATCTGCCGAGCGGGTTGAAGCCCCGGTTTCTCCACCCGCTGTCGCGCCCGAGCCGCCCTCGCCCGCGCGGGTCGCGACAGCGCCGGCAGCGCCGCTTGCTGCCCATGCGCCCGCCGCGGTCCCCACGGCCGCGCGCTCTGCCGATTTCGCGCCATCCGTCGGGCGTGAGCCCATCAGCGAGGAGCGACTCTTGGCAGCGGCGGTGCGGGCGTTGCGAGCCGAGAACGACCCCCGCTTGGCCCTCTCTGCTTTGGACGAATATCAAGCCCGATATCCCCGTGGTCGCATGCTGGTCGAGGCTCAGGTGCTGCGCGTGGACGCGCTGTCGGCCCTGAAACGAAACCCGGAAGCGCTGCGCATCCTCGACGGACTCGCTCTTGCTCAGATGCCAGGAGGGATCGAACGGCAACTGCAGCGCGGCGAATTGCGGGCTGGCGCGGGCCGGTACCGGGAAGCCGAGGCGGATTTCAGCGGCGTGCTGGCTCGTGCGCCTGTGCGAGATCTCGCTTCGCTGGAAGGCGCGCTGTGGGGACGGGCGCAAAGTCGTGCGGGCCGCGGCGACCGGGAAGGCGCGCGTCTCGACGCCAGGGAATACCTGCGGCGGTTTCCGCGCGGGCGTTTTGCCGCGGCGGCGGCGCGTATGGAAAGTGCCACGCCATGATCGCCCCGATTGTGCTCGGGGCGCTGCTGGCCGTCCGTCCTGTGATTGCATCGCAGCTCGCCTGTCCTTCGGCGCGCGACATTGAGAGCCAGCTTTCGGTTCTGCTGCCCGATGCTGCGCAGCCGGGCACGGTCGTGATCAACGCGACTGCCGAGGGGCTGCTGGTCGATCTGCGGCCGGCTGATCCGACCTTTGCAGCCATGCGTACGCTGGCCGTCGGCGCAGACTGCGAGGAGCGAGCTCGCGCGGTTGCGGTCGTCATCTCGACCTGGTGGCCCGTCCGGCCGAAGGACGTAGCGGCCTCGCCGAGGGTCGTCGTCGCCGCGGAGGAGAAGCGGGATCCTGTCCCGAGATCAACCGGATTAGGCCTGGCCGCGGGCGCCTTCGCATCCGTGACGGCCGACGGTGTGTCGGCGGGCGGGCGACTGGAAGCAAGTTGGACGGGACGAGCCGCGCGCGGCTTCGGCCTGCGCGTCTCTGGCTCTTATGCCGCCGCTCAGGGTGGCGCGATCGGGCCCGGGCAGGCGTACTGGAATCGCGCGGCCGCGGAGGTGGGGCCGATCTACTCGTTCGGGCCGGGTCGGCTGGATGTGGGCGTGGCGGTGAGCCGACTCTCGATCCACGGCTCGGGCTTCGCGGTAAACCAAACCTCCAGCGGCTATGCTGTCGGAGCAACCGTGGGTGGGCGGGTCATGTGGGATCGCTGGCGTGTTTCGCCCTGGATCGAAGCCCGCGGGTTTCTGTGGCCCGAGTCACAGAGAATGTACGTTCTTGATGCTGACACCAATATCAAAACATCGCGCGAGCTGCCGCATGGGGAGCTACAATTGGCGGGCGGCCTCGCGCTGTCCTTTCGTTGATGCCGCGGTTGTAAGGTTCGGACCCTTCACGCTACTCGACAGACATGAAGAACATCGATTGTGTCCTGGCTGGCTTTGTTCTGATAGGCGCGTACGCGTGCTCCAGCGAATTTCCCGCCGGAATCGGCCCCAGCTCGTCGGGCGGTCGGGGAGGCTCGCCCACCGGCGGTACCGGTCCCGCTGTAGGTGGAGCTGGCGGCGGTGGGTCCGGCGCGTCCGGCGGGGCAGGCGGGAGCGCCACCGGCGCCGGCGGAAGCCATGCCAGCGGTGGCAGTGGCGGTTCTGGCGCCGGCGGAGGCAGTGATGGCGGCGTCGGGGGCCGCGTGGCCGCAGGCGGGGCAACGGGTGGCGCAGGCGGTGGCACCGGCGATGGTGGTGTGACAACCGGCGGTGTTGCGGGCGGCGGCGGATCGGATGCGAGCACCGCAATCAGCACCGACGGGGATGCCGGTAGCCAGGCCTGGGGCACATGCGGGGATGACTATCTGATGTGCGGATGTGGATGCTGTGGGGACGTCTCGGACAGTACAGCTCTGCGCTGCTACTACGCCTCTGCCGGCGAGACTGTGGCAACTGCCCAGGCCGCCGACCTTGCTTTGAAGAACAGCAGCAATTGCGCCTTGGTCGGATGCTCACTTGGCATCAACTATGTTTGTTGCGCCGACACACCCGCGGAGTCTGGCAGTGATGCCACCTACCGCGCGACGTACGGCGCCTCCGATCCCGAAGAAATCTACATCACCAAGCAAGGGACCAATGTCTACGCCGAATTGATTTTGATCCGCAATGCGACGTCGCCCAAGGAAGGCTTTGCGTTGGATCTGCCGAGCGGCTGGAGCGTCAGTCTTGCTTGCAACCTAAAGAGCGCCTGGAGTGGGTTGCCGATGAATGTCTTCGGAGCCCACGGCACGTTGACCTTCCGCCCAAGCGGGGCCGACTGCGTGCTGGATCTTCACGCGACCGTGTTTTCCACCACGGTGGGAACGACCGCGCCGTCCGACACATCGGGCCGGCTCGACGTTGACGGACTGCTGATCGAAGGCGGGCCGGCTTCACTGTGCGGCGCCGTCGCCGACAACCTCGACGGCGGTCTGCCTGATACCGGCGCACCCGACACCGTCGACGCTCCGGCCACGTGTACTTCAGGCGGCAATCCACCATTCTACTGTGTCACGGGCAGCGCAAGCGGCTATCCCGACAATACTTGCAGCGACAGTGGCCCAAACCCGACGTGTTCCGGCGGAATCTGGACGTGTCCTTTGGGCGCGATTCCCAACACCCAGTGCGGCTGCTTCGCGGGCCCGGGGATCTCGTCGCAATGTGTCTGCAAGGACCGGCGATGGATCTGTCCGGGCGCAGGCGTGGATGCCAACGTTGGCGACGTTCCGTGAGCCCGGTGCTCTAGACCTTGATTTCGATTCCCACCGGGCAATGGTCCGATCCGAGCACGTTCTTGCGGATGAAGGCTTTCGTCAGTCGCGGGCGCAAGGCGCCGCTGACCAGGAAATAATCGATGCGCCAACCCACGTTCTTAGCGCGCGCGTCGCCGAAGGGGCGCCACCAAGTGTAGTGGCCGCCCGAGGTGTTGAAGGCCCGAAAGCTATCGACGAAGCCGGCTTTCACGAAGTTGTCGAATCCGGCACGCTCTTCGACAGTGAAACCATGGTTGTGCTCATTGGCCTTGGGATGGAAGAGGTCGATCTCGGTGTGCGCGACGTTGAGGTCGCCGCAGAAGACGACCGGCTTCTTCTGTTCGAGCCGGCGTAGGTAGACGAGGAAGTCGCGGTCCCAGCGCTCTCGGTAGGGCAGTCGGCTGAGGTCGCGCTTGGCATTCGGCACGTAGGCGTTGACCAGATAGAAGCGCGCAAATTCGGCGGTCAAGATTCGGCCTTCGCGGTCGTGCTCGCGAACGTTCATGTGCGGGCGCACGTCAATGGGCGGGACTTTGGTCAGGATGGCGGTTCCCGAATAGCCTTTCTTTTCGGCTGGGTTCCAGTACACCGTGTAGCCCTTGGGCCAGGCCGCATCGACGTCGTCGGGGCCGCACTTGGTTTCTTGCAGACAGATGACGTCCGGTTTTTCCTTGGCGAAGTAGCCCTGAAAGTTGCGCTTCAGCACGGCTCGCAGGCCGTTCACATTCCACGAGATGAGCTTCACGCCGCGAAGAATAGCATTTCAAAGCACCGCTTTGCTGCCCGGCACCACGGCCACGGCAGGAAAGCCGGAAGCGATGGTCGTGTCCATGATTCCGCTGAGCAGATTGATTTCCCTTGGCTCGTCCGCGCGCTACACTCTCGTGCATGCGCGCAGTCTTCGTGATGCTCAAGACCGAGCTCGGTCACGTGACCGAGGTAGCCAATCAGGTCGCCGAGATCGAAAGCTTCTCGGAGGCCTACAGCACCAGCGGTCCCTACGACCTTCTGGTGAAGCTCTACGTGGAGGACGTCGACCGGATCGGCCGCATCATCGAAAAGGAGATCCACGCGATCCCCCACATCCGCGAGACGTCCACCATCCTCACCTTCGAAGCCTTCGGCAAGGGACCCTAGCTTCCTCTAACCACCGAGCACGTGAAGGAGCACGGCACGAGAGGCTGGCCGTTGAGCGCTCCGAGGTCGCACTCTTCGCCGTAGCTCGCGTCGACGGTGCCGTCGCCGCAGTAGGGGCCTCGCTTGCATGACGACGTGCAGGTTCCCGCCCCGTAGCTCGGTGATTTGCCCGTTCCGTTGTCGCACTCCTCTGGGCTCTGTACGATGCCGTCGCCGCAGTACGGCCCAAGCATGCACTCGGCGGTGCATCCGCCGTAGATCCCGTCTTGGTTGAGCGGGCCGCTGTCGCATTGCTCGGTGCCCGAGACGATGCCGTCGCCGCAGACCGACTGAGCACAAGGGCCGCCGTCGGGGCAGCTTGTGCCGGTTTCCAGCCTGCACGTGCTCGAACAGCCGTCGCCAGAAACCGTGTTTCCGTCGTCGCAGCCCTCGCTGGCGACGACGATGCCGTCGCCGCAAACCGGACGGCACAACTGCCCTTGCCCAGTGCAGATGAATCCGGCCTCGAGTCGGCAATCGGCCGAACAGCCGTCGCCCGAGACGGTGTTGCCGTCGTCGCATTGTTCGGACGCCGAGAGAGCACCATCACCACAGGTCCCGAGCGCGATGCACGGTCGCCCCGGCGCCGGACAGCTCCAGCCGCGTTCCACCTGGCAAAGTGGACCACATCCGTCTCCGCCGAGGCTGTTTCCATCGTCGCATCGTTCGTCGGGGTCGATGACGCCGTTGCCGCAGGTCTTGAGCAGGCCTTCGAGGTCACCCGTGCCTGCGGCCCCGCCAGCGGCTTGAACCGCGCCGCCGGTGGCCGAAGTCGGTCCGGCCGCGCCACCGGTAGCCGAAGTCGGCCCGGCCGCGCCACCGGTAGCCGAAGTCGGCCCGGCCGCGCCACCGGTAGCCGAAGTCGGCCCGGCCGCGCCACCGGTGGCCGAAGTCGGCCCGGCCGCGCCGCCCGCATCGGCGGGGTCGAGCCCGGCCAGTAGGCGGTCGCCTCCACAAGCAGCCAGGCCGAGCAGCAATCCAATCACAGAGAAGAGAGAAGATTTGGTCATGGTGATCTCCTTGTTTCTGCTGTGGGTGGTTCGGCGGTTGCAAAACCTAACGCTTGTTTTCTGTCGGCCTTTCGTGATCTGCGAGCCAGCGACGCGCCCAGGCGGCGTGGGGCGCTTGTGGAAAGCGCTCAAGGTAGCGTTGCAGGTCAGAGGCCGCTCCGACGCTGTCACCGGTCTTGGCAAGGCAGGCAGCGCGGCCGTAGAGAATGCGCTCCAGCAATGCAGCGTCGGGACTGTGACCCAGGGCTTGCCCGAAATCTGCGATAGCGCCCGCGCAATTGCCTTGGGATCGCAGCTCCCCGCGAATCACTTGCAGCTCGGTCGAGCGACGGTGGCTATCGAGAGGCACCGACTCCAGCGCCCGCAAGGCGTCGTCGGAGCGGCGGAGCATCAGCAAGGCGTCGACCCTTCCGAACCGGGCTTCGCGGTTCAGGACGCCGTTCGGATAGCGCGCAAGGTAGGCATCGAGCGCCGAGAGCGCGACTTCTGCATTGTGATCGCGTCGCAAGAGGGTCATGGCCCGATCGATCGCGGCGATTTCGTCCGGCGAGGATGGCGAAGTTGGTGTCGGAGCCAGACCGCGCGTGGGGGCGAACGCCCCTGACGGCGGACCAAGTGGTTCAGGTGAGGCAAGGGTTGCCGGCGCAGCCTCGGCGACCGGCTGCCCGGGCATTTCGCTGACCTCGCGCCGTATCGGCTTGGCCTTTCCGTGGGGCTCGCGATCGGCGGGCGGGGCGGCTGCAGGCGAAATTGAATCAGATCGGAACGCCGACGCGGGGATGGCGGCGGGCGGAACAGTTAGCGCGGTCTCATCGGATGTGCCCGGCTGGCCTGGTCGCAAGGCCCGTCGGTGCGACAACTTTGGCGCTGGCGTCGGTGCAAGTGCCGGGGTGGAATCGCGGTGTAGCCAAGCTGCCTTGCGAATCATCTCGTAGGCTTTGACCGAGGCAACCCCGGCGAACAAGAACAGCGAGATGAAGACCAGGCGAAAGACGAAGCGGGTATGGAAAGGCTGTTGGCGGACACCGCGAATTCTTCTTTCGATGCGTTCCAGCGTGGCTTGGTCCGGCTCCCCAGGAGCCAGGGCTTTGCGCACGAGAGTCGCGGCGCGGTCTTCGATCGTGTCGCCGCCCTGCGGTCGATCCCGCCAGCGCGTCACCCTTGCCCGGGTTTCGTCAGTCATGATTCTCCCTCGCTTCCCACGCTCGCAGGCGCTGCAAGAAGTTCTTTCTGGCGCGGCTTAGGCGCGCCCAGACCGTTCCAACGTTGACACCAGTGATGTCGGCGATCTGGTTACCGGAGAGTCCCTCGAGCTCGTACAGGATCAAGGTGGTGCGCTGTTCTTCGCCAAGCCCGTCGAGCAACCGATAAAGCTGCTGCGTCCGCTCGTTCGCTTCCAGCAGCGCCTGCGGATCGTGCGGCGAATCCACGTGCGGAATGAAACACGCACGCGCCTGTCCGCGGCCCGGATTTGGCCCGCGCCCTGTGATCCACGACCACCAGCGCGCCCGTTTGCGCGCGCCTTGCGCCACTCGAATCGTGATCTCGTAAATCCAGGTCGTGATCGCGGAGTCGCCGCGAAACTCGGGCAGCCGTCGCTTGACCACCATGAACACCTCGGAAACCACGTCCTCGTAGTCCGCGCCCGGGCCGAGCAGGCGCATCGCCCACCTTGCAACGGTCTTTCCGTGGGCGCGATAGAGCGTCTCGACGGGATCCGTCGCATCGGTGGTCGGCTGCGGGGCAGAGTTGGCCAGGCCGAGACAAACCATGATGTGCTCTCTGTGCGCCGGTCTCGCCCTAACCTTACCGATCTTTCGCCATTCGTCCGGTCGACACGCCGAATTGCGCCAATAGCTCGAATCTTGGGACGTCGCGCTCGGTAGGGCCGGGTTCGCTGTAGGCGATCTGTCTGCGTAGCCAAAGCAGGCCCTGAACGTCAAACCAAGCCGCGAAATGACGGCCCGGCCACCACGCAACCCGTCCACCCAGGCCAACGCCAGGTGAAAATGACGACGGCGATCTGTTTTCGGCGAAGCTCGTTCCTTCGATCGAAAGCCAGCCCAATACCAAACCGGCGTGCCCGTCGAAGGCGACGCGGCCGTGGTAGAGGCGCCAGTCGGCATCGGCGCTGCCCATCCATCGGCGCCAATCTGCCTGACCCGCGCCGAGGGTGATGGTTCGTTGTGTCTCGCCGAAAGCAGAGACCCGGACTCCTGGTCCACCGCCGCTCGGGACCCAGGTGATGCTGGCCGAGCCGAGAGCAGCAGCGGAGTCGGCGAAGGAGATGCCTGCGCCGAGGCCAAGGTCGAAGCTGGAACCTGACGATGGCGGAGACGGCCGGCGCTGCGGGCTGGGCGCCGCTGAGGCCGGCAGCTCGGTCGGCGGAGCGACGAACGCGGGATGCACATCGCTTTCCCAGCTTGCGATCACCACGGCGACCATGTCAGCCATCTCCGCACAGCTTCCCCGGGCTTCAAGCGAACGCCGGCCAACCACCGCGCCGTCGGGATTCACCAGCTCGATCTGCAGGAGGCCATCTTGCTTCCAGACGTGTGCACGGTTGGGTCGGACAATTCCCGATGGCGGTGGCAGCAGCCTTGCCAGCGTCAGCTCGACCTCCGGCCCCGCCGGACAATCCGCGGACTCGACTTGCACTGACAGTAGCGCAAGCAGGGCGGACAGACCGGCAATCAGCATGCGGCGAGTATAGTATATGGATGGTCGGCCTGGAGAACACAAGCGGGACCTGCTAGCTCGTTCCCCTTTGACATCGATCCCACGCCCACGGCAAAATGTCGTTAGTGCGACGGGAGAACGGGAGCGACCATGCCCAACGGAAAGGTTTTTATCAGCTATTCCCATGTCGACAGAACCTGGATGGACAGGCTCGCGCTTCACCTGAAGCCACTGGTTAGCAACGGTATGTTGGATGTCTGGTCGGATCAGCAGATCGCAACCGGCGAGGATTGGCACGAGTCAATTGCATTGGCGCTTGAGAATGCCGACGTTATCGTCGCACTGATCACAGCGGACTTCCTCGCATCCGATTTCATCATGAAGACGGAGCTTCGCAACATCTTGGAAGGCACGGGCCAGCGGCCAGCTGGCAAACGGGTTGTGCCAGTCATCGTCAAACCTTCGGTGATCGGTCTGCTTCCCACGCTCGCGCGTTACCAGGCTGCGAATTCACTGTCCGCACCCATTGCGGGCATGAGTGAGGTCGATCGCGAGTCGGCTTTGGTCAGGGTGGTCGAAAGCATCGTGGACATGCTCGGCGACCTCGCTTCTCATTCGCTGCAATCAGACTCGATCAGCTCAGCCGATATCGACGAACAGTTACAGGCCGCGGACCTTCAAAGTGATGATCTCAGATTGCTCAAGCAGGGCCAACTTGGGTATTGGCACATGGTCCATTTGCGCAAATTGGCCGCGCCAGAACCCTTCGTGTACGAAGCCTCGGATACCTTCAAGCAGGAGCTCGATGAGCTCGCGAAGAAGGAGATGATCGAACGTCTCCCGGGCAAAGGACTGCGCACCGTGAAACGGGAAGGTGGGTTGAACAGCGATCTGCATCGACATTTTCAGGTAACCGAAAAGGGATTCCGCTATCTGCGAGCGTTAGGCAAGCTCGGATTGCAGCGAGCACAGACACTATAATTGTAATTGATCGGCCCTTGGAACGGCCGCGGAGGACGCGACGGAGTATGATCCAGTCGACCGACCCGAGAAAACGAGGTACAGGAATGAAGCACACGACAGCTCTTGACCAAGCCGCTGCGCAGTTCAGGCGCGCAGGTATCGTTCTTGCGCTTTGTCTGGGGCTCGCATGCTCTTCCAACTCGAACACGACTAGCGGCCAGGGGGGAGGTAGGGCGGGACAGGGCGGCACCGGCAGCGGGGGAGGCTCCGGAGGCCCCAGCGGCGGAGACTCTGGCTCGACTGGCAGCGGCGGAGGCAACAGCGGAGGTTTTGCTGGCCGCGGCAGCGGGGGCAGCTCCGGCAGCTTTGGAGGCAGCAACAGCGGAGGTTTTGCAAGCCGCAGCGGGGGTAGCTCCAGCGCCTCGGGCGGCGGCGGCGGAGCCTCCAACGCCTCGGGCGGGAGCGCGGGCGGCTCCACAGGCCGCGGCAGCGGTGGGCTGAGCAGCCCCGGCGGGGGCAGCGGCGGCACCAGCCCCGATGCCGCGGCGGCCGGGGCCGACGCTTCGGACGCGCATGCTCAGAGCGGCACCGGTGGCGCTGCGGGGGGGCTGGGCGGCTCTGATGGCGGCAGCAGCGGCAGCAGCCGCGATGTGGGGACGGTGGGGGCCGACGCGTCGGATGCGTATGCCCAAGGCGGCACCGGTGGCGCGACGGAGGCAGGTTCCTCCGGATTCAATCCCTGTCCGGCAACCGGCAATTGCAAGATCCTGCCGCTCGGAGATTCGATCACCTACGGCGCAGGCGCCGACCCAGGCGATGGGGGAGGATACCGCGATCAGCTTTTCACCCGCGCGGTGAACGACAGCAAGCACGTCACCTTCGTCGGAAGCCTGAAGAGCGGGCCCACCACCCTCGACGGCCAGACATTTCCTCAAAACAACGAAGGGCACATCGGGTGGACGATTACTCAGGTCAACAACATCGCCACCACGGCGCAGACCGTGACGGTTTCCGGGACATCGTACGCCGGCGCGCTCAGGGATATGCCGAACATCGTGCTCTTGTTCATCGGTACCAACGACGAGGGCTACGCGAGCAGCGAGGCCGGCGCATCGGACAGGCTGGGGACGCTCATCGACAAGATCGTCGCCGCGGTTCCCGATGCCCTTCTCGTCGTCTCGTCGATCTATCCGTTCCCGGGTTGCAAGTCTACCAACTACACCCCGACCCAGTGTGCTGCCAACGTCGCCACGTACGACGCCGCCATCCCCGGCGCCGTCCAACAACGCGCGGCCCAGGGCGCACACGTGCTTTTCGTGGACATGTCCAACATGCCGAGCGACGGGCTCAGCAGCGACGGCGTGCACCCCAATATCGCCACCGGCTACCCGTGGATGGGCGACAACTGGTATGGGGTGATCAAGCCGTACCTCCACTGATCCGGGTCAATGCGTCTGTGACCGCCTGCCGAGCAAGGCCGTGGCGCCGGCCTCGGCGACGATGGATTCGAGTGGCGTGTGGCAGGCGAGCCAGGGCAGGGTGCCCGGCGCAAGGGCGAGCGCGCGTTCGAGCCGGGGCAGAAGGTAGCTCGCCACGGGCTGGGCCTGCTCGACGTATCGGCCGGAGAACACGACGCCGTCAAGTCCTTCCAGGGTCGCGATACCGCTGCCTGCCGCGAGCAGCATTCGGTAGAGGAGATACTCGCGCACCCTGGCGACCCGCGCGCGCTTCAGGGTGAGCACGTCGCCCAGGGTGGCGGGCCAGCCGAGCATCCCGAAGAATCCGCTCTCTTCCGTGAGCATAGTGTTCGCGCGCTCCGGGCCCAGGGTGGCGTCGGTGGCGAGCGCAAGGGCGATCGCCGGATCGACGTCGCCGCAACTGAATTCGCCCGGCAGTCCCTCGACCGGCGTGCTTCCGCTGGTCACCATCAGTGGCGTGCGGCCACGCACCGCCGCGATTTCCGGGCACGGTTCCAGGCAGATGGAGAGAATGCGAGCAGGCCGTGCGTGTGGCGGCAGAGATTCCTCGAGCTCGCCAACCGCGGTCTCGTGATAAAGCCCGTGGTAGCCCCAACGCCTCACCCCGACACCCGTGCCGCTCGGCAGCGCGTAGGTGGTCTCGCGCAACGGAAGATCCACGAAGAATGAGGTCTCGAACGCCAGCGCAATCGGCGTTTTTGGAAATGCCGCGCGAGCTTGCTCCACCAGCGCGCTGGTGCGCGCCACCGACAGCGGCGCCTGCACGGCCAGGCTCAAGAGGCGCCGTTCGCTGTCCGCGTCCAGCAACACTGGCGCGGCGAAACCAGGTCCGCCGAACATGGCGCGAATGCTGACCACGTCGATGGCTTGGTCTTTGTGATTGGCAGCCAGCACGACCTGCACGTCATCGACCGAGGTCGTCATGCCGCGCGGATTGCCAGCCGCGATCGTGCCATCGTCAAGCGTCACGCGGGCGTAGCGCAGGCCGGTCTTTCCGGGCATCAGGACCAGAGCATTCATGATACGAGCCTTTCTTGTTTGCAAAGCAGGGCGTAGCTCGCGCGGGCGATGGCGATTTCTTCGTTGGTGGCGATGGCCAGAACACGCACCCGGCTTTCGGGCGCCGAGAGATCCACCGGCAGGGCCTTCGCCTCGGCGTTCTTTTTCGCATCGAGAACCACGCCCAAGGCATTCAGCCCGGCGGTGACGGCCCACCTGACGGAGGGGATCTTTTCGCCGATGGTGTCGGTGAAAATGATGCAGTGGGGACGCCCGGTGACCACGAGATAGCTTCCGAGATACTTGCGGATTCGCCACAGGTACACCTGGGCCGCGCGCGAGAGCGTATCGCTTTGAACGCCGCCGTCGGATTTCACTAGATCGCGAATGTCGGCTGACACCCCGGTCAGGCCCAAAAGCCCGCTCTTGCGATTGAGCAGGTTTTCCACCGCGTGGCCGTCGCCCTGCGCCCGCGCGACCAGCGACAGGGCGATCGCCGGATCCAAGTCGCCCGAGCGCGTGCTCATGACCAGGCCTTGCAGCGGCGAGTAGCCCATGGTGTTGTCGACCGAGCGGCCGTTCACGATGGCGCACAGACTGGCGCCGCCGCTACCCAGGTGGCAACTGACCGCGCACAATTCCGACATGGGAATGCCGAGGAACTTTGCGGCCTCCTCTGCGACGTATTGGTGGCTGGTGCCGTGGAAGCCGTACTTGCGGAAGCCATGCGCGCGCGCAAGCCCGTGCGGCAGGGCATACTCGCGCGCCGCTGGCCCGATGGTCGAGTGAAAGGCGGTATCGAACACCACGGTTTCGGGCAGCTTGGGATAAAGCTGCCGGCACGCGGCTAAGAGTCGCAGCGCGGGAGGGTTGTGGATGGGCGCGAGATCTTGCACTTCCTCCAGGTGGTGGAAAGCAGCGTCGTCGACGATCACGTGATCCTTGAAGATGGCGCCGCCGTGAACCATGCGGTGCCCGATGGCTTCGGGAACCAGACGTGAATCGCGTTCCAACAGCTTCATCACGGCCGAGAAGGCGGTACCGTGGTCGGGCATGTCCATGGGGTGGTCTTCCTTGTTGCCCCAGGCGGTGTGGTGGATGCAGCCGGGCAGGGCGGTCTTCGGGCCGACGCGCTCCGCTTCTCCGGCCGCCAACTCGGTTTCGCCGGGCATGTCGATGAGCCGATACTTCAGCGAGGAGCTGCCGCAATTGAAAACGACGATGCGCATGGTGTGCCTACAAGCTGTCCGGAATCCAACCGAACACCGGCACGCCGACCAAGCTGTGCGCGATGGCCGCGGTTCCGTACGCGCAGTCGACGAGCTTGCTGATGGCGACCGATTCGCCTTCGCGGTGCGCCTGTTCCTCGTGGCCAGGCCCGTAGCCGACGGTGGGGATGCCGTGCTCGTTCACCAGCAGGCTGCCGGCGGTGCCCATGCCCAGGCGAGCCAGCTTCCAGCGTCCCGGCCTGACTTCGCAGCCGGCCGCGGACAGGGCCTGGCGCGACCGCGAGAGCAAGGGACTGAAAGGGTCGGTCGACCACGCCTGCGTGATTCGCTTCGCCTTCACCACCAGGCCGTTCGGCAAAACTTCGCTGCGCTCGCGCACGCAGACCTCGACGTCGACCGCGCCCGCGGTGCTGGCCGCGCGCACCGCCTCGCCGCGCATGCGCGAGAGCAGATGGTTGATGGTGTCGTTCGATCCCATTCGACGTTCGAGCGCGATGACCGCCTGGCGGAAGCCGGGGCCGTCCTCGAAGCGGGTCTCGCCCATCGCCACTTCCTCGACCCCGCTGTCGCCGCCGGCGTCATCGAGCGCGCGGCTGACCAGCTCGGCGGCGTCGGTGACGCGGAAAGGGTTGATACCGCGAACGGTGACTTCCAATTCGGCCCGGCCGTCGTGCCCGTAAAAGAGGCCCAGGTCGGTGGGCTCGCCCAGCACGGCGTAGTCGGGGAAAAGGCCCATCTCTTTCAAGGTGTGGCTGACCAGACCTCGCATGCCGATGGAAACGCCGTTTTCTTCCAGCACCGTGCCCGCCACCACCAGGTGCCCTCGCAACGGCAGAAGGCTGCGTTTGATGAGCCCGGCCGCGAACACCTGCGCGGCGAGCCCGCCTTTGCAATCGGCGGCGCCGAGCCCATGCAGGCGCCCGGCCTCGATGCGGCCGCTGAAGGGTGATTCGTTCCAGGTGCCAAGGTTGCCTGTCCCCACCGTATCCATGTGACTCGACAGAAGCAGCGTCGGGCCGTCCTCGATCCCGTTCATGACGCCCACGGCGTTACCCAGCTCGTCGGCGAAGACCTTGTCGAAGCCTAGGGCGTTCATCTGGTCGACGACCAACGCGCCGACCTTGTGCTCGTCGCCGCTCGGGCTGTGGGTGCGCAGTAGCTCCTGCGCGAATGCGACGAGCTCGCCTTGCAGTCCTTCGAGCTTGTTCTTCATCAGATCGTACATGGGGTTCCTTTCGTTGTGGCCAAAGCGTGACTTGCCTGGGTATTCAGCAAGCGGCGTGCCGAAGGAAGCCCGGGCGCCGAACCACAATCGTCGCGGGGACTTGCCGCGAGCAGCAACCGGAGCACGGCGTCGCCGTCATTGCAATATGAGATATGACGTTTCATAGTGAAACGCCATGCGCAGCGACGATCTACGGTTTGACGAACTCTTCACCTTTCGCGATGGGGTCATCGACTTCCAAGGCCGACGGCTCGTGCTCCACAGCGCGGACGCCTTCGCGCAGTTCCGCAAGGATCTTTTCGAAATGGTGGGGCCGCGGCAGACGCGCAGGATCCTAACTCGATATGCCTATTTCGGAGGACAGGCGGACGCTGCGGCCATGCGCCGGGTTTTTTCCTGGAGCCGTACCAGCGAGCTTCTGAAGGCGGGCGCACGCTTGCACGCCATGGAAGGGGTGGCCCGTTGGGTGATCAAGCGGCTCGACTTTGATGACAGCACCGATGGTGACAGGCACTTTTTGATGGAAGTGGCGTGGCACGAATCGGGCGAAGCCGAGGAACACGTGGGCCACTTCGGGAAGGCGGAGCACCCGGTGTGCTGGATGTTGGCGGGCTACGCAAGCGGCTTCATGTCGTATGCGCTTGGCCGCAACATCTACTTCGTCGAGCAGTCGTGTCGCGCGCAGGGCGGTCGCGTTTGCACGGCGGTGGGCAAGGACACGGCTTCGTGGGGCGGCGAGTTGCAGCCGCACCTGACGTATTTCTCGGCCGCCGATATCCAGGGCAAGATCAGAAACTTGACCGAGAAGCTGCGCCAGGTGACGCGCGCCCTGGACGCCAACACGCGCCGGCTTTCGGTACTCGAGCGTCCGTCCATGGTCGAGGTGCGCAGCGCCGCCTTCACGCGCGTGCTCGAGCTCGCGACCCGCATCGCTCACTTCGATTCGTCGGTGCTCATCACCGGCGAAAGCGGCGTGGGCAAGGAAGTCGTGGCGCGGCTGATTCACAATCGATCGCCGCGGGCCAAGGGGCCGTTTCTCGCCATCAACTGCGGCGCGCTGCCCGAGACCCTGCTCGATTCCGAGCTGTTCGGTCACAAGGCGGGCGCCTTCACCGGCGCGGTTTCCGACCATGCGGGCTTGTTCGAAAGCGCGGCCGGCGGAACCCTGTTCCTCGACGAGATTGGCGAGATTTCGCACGCCACGCAGGTGAAGCTTCTGCGTGTCCTGCAAGAGCGGGAGATCCGGCGCGTGGGTGAAAGCCGAAACCGGCCCATCGACGTGCGCGTGCTGGCCGCGACCAACCGGAATCTCGAAGCCAGGATGACGGAAGGGCAATTCCGCGAAGATCTCTACTATCGATTGCGCGTGGTCGAGGTCGCAATTCCACCGCTGCGCGAACGCAAGGACGACATCCTGCCGCTGGCGCGTTTCTTCGTGGGGCGGTTCAAGACCAAGCTCAAGCTGCCAGCGTTGCAGCTTTCGGCCGAGGCGCTCGGCTACCTCACCAACTACCCGTGGCCCGGCAACGTGCGCGAGCTCGAAAACGCCATCGAGCACGCGGCGGTGCTTTCCCGCGACGGGCGCCTGACCCCGGATCTCTTTCCCCCGGGAATCATCCACCGCACCGCGCGGCCGGGCCGTGGCGCTGGCGGACAGTCACTTGCCGACGTGGAACGCGAGCAGATCGACGAGGTCCTGCGCCAGACCGGCGGTAGTTTGCGCGAGGCCGCGAAGATCCTCGGTATCAGCACCACCACCCTCTGGCGAAGACGCAAGCGCGATCGGGCTCCCGTCAAAAGGTGAGTCCCGCGCACCGCGGCGGCAAACGGCATCGGCTCCCTGGTGATCGTCGGTGGGGGTCTGGCGATGCCGATTGGCTGATTGACGGATCGCAGTCCGGACCCCTAACATCCTGTCTTGCGATGCCACACATCAGGGGCACGCGAATTCCGGCCACGAAAGACCGATATTCTTTAGAGGAAATGCGATGCGCTGTCGATCATTCCACCGAATCACTTGCTGCCTTGCCGTTCTGGGCCCGCTCGCCCTCTCCTGTTCCGACACCACGCAGTCACAGGAGGGCGGCAGCGGAGGTGCGCGTATAGGAGGCGCCACCGGCACATCGAGCACTGGTGGCGCCACCCCAGCCAGCGGTTCCGGGGGCAGCGTTCCCGGAACGGGAGGCAAGGCCCGCGGTGGGGTTCCCGGGACCGGCGGTGCCATCTCCGGAACAGGCGGCCAAGCCAGCGGTGGCGCCAGCTTGTCCATGGGCGGAAGCGCCGGCGGCGAGCCCGGATCCGGTGGTGCTGTCACCGCAACAGGCGGCAGAGGCAGCGGTGGGGCCAGCTCGTCGGTAGGCGGAAGCGCCGGCGGTGCGACTGGATCAGGTGGCGTGACTGGAAACGGCGGTGCGGTCAGGTCGGGGGGGGCAACCGGAAGCGGCGGGGGGGGCGGTTCTGCCGGTGTGAACAGCGCGGGTGGTATGACAGCTACGGGTGGCGCCGCCGGCTCGGGCGGAACGAGGGGCAGCGGAGGAAGCAGCGCTTCCGGCGGGCGTACAGGCACCGGAGGCGCCACGACCGGTCCCGGCGGGGCAACGGCCACCGGGGGTAGCCCTTCAAGTTGCGGTTCATCCACACTCAATCAAAACCCATTCGGCTGTGTCTTTGCCTGGGGCCTTTCAGACCCGGCGGGATCTTTCAGCGGTCTCGACTTTCTTCAATTCAGTACCTTCTGGGTAGACTACGGCATTGCCGCGGACGGAACCTTCAGTACCTGCAGCGGCTGCACTTGGCTGGCGAACAAAGTCGCATCCACAAGCTTGGTTCCAGTCTATTACGCCTACATCATCGGGTACTACGCACACGCCAACGGAATCGTAGACGGAAATCAGTGCCCCTCCAGCAATCCCAATTGTCCGAATCTAACCACCGACGGGGCGTCGTTTATCAAAGCTCACCGAAGCAGCATCATTCAGGCCTACGCCAATTATGCCAAACAGTCGTATGCGGTGTGGCCAGCGAAGCCAATTGTTTGGTTGCTCGAGGGCGATTTCGTCCAGTTCACGAACAGCGGGCAGTCGAGCCCTCTGACGATGACGGAGCTGGCGCAATTGGCCGCGGATATCACGTGCGCCATCAAGGGCAACATGCCCAACGCTGTGGTTGCCCTCAACCACACCACGTGGAACACAAACGATGTGACCAACAGCTACTGGAATGCGATGAAGAGCGCTGGTGTCGAGTACGACTTCGCCTGGACGACGGGCGTGGCAACCAACAACGGTTTCTTCAACACGGGCGTCACGGCCAGCACGTACAACGGATCAACCGCCACCTATTCGTACCTGCACCAAGTTTCGGGCAAGAAGATCTTCGTCGACGACGGCTGTGGGGGCAACACTGCCGAGGACTGGTCGCCGAGCACGGTAGCCACTCTCAACGCCCGCATCGCGTCGGGGGTCATGGCTTTCAATCACTGCGCCTCGTTGGAGACCAACTACCAGTCATTAATCACCGCGCTCAAGCCGCAGCTCAGCTCGACCTGCAACTAGAACAACGCTACCGCCGCGCCGAGGCTTGCCACGACAGCAGCGGGCGCAACGTGCCGCCGGGCTGGTCGGCGGCGGCCAGATCGGCCAGGCGGCGCGCGAGGTCGCGAATCGAACCGCGTGGGTTCTTCCCGGCGGCGCTGGCCTGGCTGCAGAAGTGGGTGCGACAGCCGAAGGGGCGTGCGGCGTAGTCGCGGCAGCGGCGCGCGTTCGGGTCGAACAGCGGACAGTCGCCTGGGGCGGTGCCTTTGGGGGGAGGATTTGCCCGCAGCGCTGCTCGCAGAAGGCGCCACTCGATGGGCCACAGGAACGGCTGGCGTCCGGTTACCGAGAATCGGCAACACCCGCCGCTGGCAGCGCACGACCAGCCCGCGAAAAGCGCGTCGGTTTCGCGGTAAAGGGTTCGGAGCTTTTCTATCAGCGGATCTGCGGGCGCGGCCATGGAACTTCAGCCAAATCGAGGCCGGAAAAGGTGACACGGCCGCGGCCGGGCGCAAGTGAATTTGCTTCGACAGTTGTGGCCGCACGGCAACCCGAGTACGCTTGGCCGTCATGATGCGAAGGGTTCTTTTCGGCTCTTATCTATTGTCTGCGGCCATCGCCTGTTCCACCGGCGGCGGGCGGGCGGATTTCGATCTCAAGACCGTGCCGGGCACGCCGGTTTACGAGTCGGAAAAGGACTTCGCATACACCCTGGTCGACGATCGGTATCGCCTGTTCAGCAATCCGTGGAACAAGGGCGCGACCAGCGGGCGCTATCGCCAGAAGATCTTCGTCAATGACGACAACGGCAAGCCGGTGTTCGGCTGGGTCTGGAAGTGGCGCGACAGCACGGGGGTCGCCACCTACCCGGAGGTCATCGCGGGCGTCAGCCCGTGGCAGGGCGAAGTGGCGCACGATTCCGGTTTCCCCTTCCAAGTGGGAACCAAGAAGTTGGTGGTCAACTACGACGTGGACCTGCGCGCTTCGGGCTCTTACAACCTGGCCTTCGAGTTTTGGGTGGTGTCGGGACAACCGATCACCAAGGATGCGATCACGCACGAAGTGATGATCTGGGTAACCAGCGACAATCTGGGTTCGGCCGGCAGCCAGGTCGCCGAGACCACGATTGACGGGCACACCTACAGCGTAAACGTGCAGAAGAACCACGGCGATGACTCGGGCCAGAATCAAAACACCTGGACCATCATTTCCCTCCTGGCCGACAAGCCCATCCTGCACGGCCCGCTCGACGTGAGCGCGATCATCGACTATCTCGTGAAACAGAAGCTCGTCGACAAACGCCTCCTGATTGCGAATCTCGAGCTGGGCGACGAAGTCCAACGGGGGTCGGGCATGGCGGTGATTCGCAACTACGCGGTGACGGTCGAATAGTCTTCGCCGGAAAGCGATGCGAACCGGGCGCAGCTTGGCATCATGCTTGGGTGTCGCGCTGTGTGCGCTGGTCGTCGCAGCACAGGCGAATGCAGAGACCGATGCCGGCTTCTCTTTCGAGTGGATCGCGCCGGAGGGCTGTCCATCGTTCGCCGCGGTGGAAGCGGAGATCGACCGACTGCTCGGCGGTCCGGCAGCAGCCCACAGCAAGCAGGCATTGCGCGTGCATGCTGAGGTCGTACGCGAGGCGCTCTGGCAAGTCACCCTCCTGACCACGTCCGGCGAGGTGAGCGGCCATCGCACGCTCGAAGCCTCCACGTGCGACGGGCTCGCGAATGCAACCGCGCTCATCGTCGCCTTGATGATCGATCCCAGCGCGGTGGCGGCCCACGAGCCCATGTCGGCCGACCAGACGGGGCCGGTCGCACCGTCGGCTTCGCCACCGCCGCGGTCGAGACTTCCCGCGCCGCCGCTCGCACCGCCTAAGCCACTCGCGCCATCCCGTGGGACGCACGGCCTCGTCGGCGCGAGTGTTTCGGGCAATCTCGGCCTTCTGCCGGCGCCGGATGTTGAGCTCGGCGGCGAGCTGGGCATGGCTGCCAAGAATTGGCGACTGGAGCTTCGCGCCGGCTACGGTCCGCGCCAGGTGAAGAGCGACGTGCTCACCCGGCCGGCGGGCGCCTACGGCGAATTTCAAGCGGTCTTTGTCGGCAACCTGGCCGGGTGTCTAACCGCCTCGCATGCGGCACTGGAATTCGGCCCGTGCCTGGACGTGGAAGCCGGCGTCATTCACGGCCAGGGTGTTGGCGCCAGTACGCCGCTCGAAAGGTACCAGCCCTGGGTTGGCATCGGCGCCGGCGGCTTGCTCGCGGTCAGGCTCGGGCACGACGTCTCTTTGCCCGTGCATCTCGATGCGGTGGTTCCGCTGTGGCGGCCCCAATATGTGATCACGAATACGCCAACCCCGCTCTTTCGCGCCTGGCCGGTGGGCGTAAGGCTGACGGCATCCGCGGAGCTGCGTTTCTGATCACAGAAAATCGGCGCGCGGGGCACTATGGAAGGGCATGAGTGTGCCCTCCCTGCGCAAGCCCGCCGCAGCAGTACCGCCGCCTGACGCCTTCGCCGCGGGTCCGGGCTTCGATGCGATTTACGAAGAGAATCTGACTTACATCTGGCGGGCCGCGCGCAGGCTGGGCATCGACCCAGCCGACACGGACGACGTCGTGCAGGAGGTGTTTCTGGTCGCGCACCGCAGGCTGCCAGAATTCGAGGGCCGCGCGCAGGTGAAGACGTGGCTGTTCAAGATCCTCGTGCGCGTCGTCCGTCACTACTTCCGCACCCAGAAGCGCAAGCCGGGGCACCGGCCGAGCGAAGCGCCGCACGAGATCGACGGGCTCCATGCCCCGTCCGCCAGCAGTCCGGCCGAGGCAGCGGAGCGCGCGGAGGCGGTCCGCATCCTCGATGGACTGCTGGCACGCCTGGACGCGGACAAGCGTGAGGTGTTCGTTCTGGCCGAGATTGAAGAGCTTTCGGTGGTCGAGATCGCCGACGTTCTCGGCGCCAATCTCAACACTGTCTATTCAAGGCTGCGCTCGGCGCGGCAGGTGTTTGAACGTGCGCTCGAACGGTTCCAAACCCACGAGCTGGGGAGTGAGTCATGAAAGATCTCGACATGCGAGGCCGAGCCATCGTCGATTCCGCTCGGGACGCGGATTGCCCGACCAGCGCCGATCGCGAGCGCATCCGACGCGGGCTTGCGGTGCAGATCGCGGCAGGCACGGTTGCGGCGTCCACGGCCGCAGTGGCTGGAACCATGTCGCTGGCCAGCAAGGTGGGCTTGATCGTCGTGACCGCGGCGCTGGTGGGAGGTGGCTCCGTAGGTGCGACCAAGATTTGGAAGTCGCAGCACGACCCGCGGCCCAAGCCACCAGCGACGAGCTTGCACGCGCCATTCGCCGCCGGGAAGGTGCTGCCAGCCGAGACCAAAGCCACGGCTGACCGTTCTGCCGCGCCCGCGCCTGCTGCTACAGAAGACGCCGAGCCCCGGCCCAACCGTGGCGAGCGAGCGCGCAGACGTCTGCCGCCCCTGGCCGGCGATGGGGAGCGGCCGAGCGTCGAGGATCCCTTGAACGCCGAGGTGGCGCTGCTCGCCCGCGCTCGCGAAGAGCTGCGACTGGGCAGACCCGCGCGAGCGCTCGATACCTTGGCCGAGTACGATCGGCGCTTCGGCAAGGGTGTCCTTGGCGAAGAACGGCGGGCCATTGCGGCGATCGCGACCTGTCAGGCCACGCCGGGTCCGGCGGCGCGCGCGCAGGCCGAGGCCTTTGTCCGGTTTGCCCCAAGCTCGCCGCTGGCGGAACGCGTGCGTGCGACGTGCATCACACCCGGCCCTCCGCCCGAACGATAGGGCTGCTCTTTTTTCAACGGATCTCGGGCCCGCCGGTCACCGTTGCGCTGAATGGAAGCTCTCCACAGGAGAAACACAATGTCTCAAGACAAGCACAGCGTCCGGACCCAATGGATTCTTGCTGCAGGTGCGGCCGTCGGCATCATTGCGTGCGGTAGCAACGTTCCGCTCGGCATAGAAGAAGCTGGCGTCGGCGGTCCTGGACCGGATGGCGCGAACCGCGACGTGGCCTCGTCGATGGGTGGCGCGGGCGGCACCGGCGGGACCTTGGGTGCCGGCGGCACTGTCAGTACTATCGGCGCTGGCGGCACAGTCAGCACTATCGGCGCTGGCGGCACGTTGGTTGTCGGCGGCACTGTCGGCGCGGGTGGGACCATCAGAGCGGGCGGCACGGTCGGCTCGGGCGGAGGTGGTATCGGATCGGGCGGGCAATCTGGCACGAACGGCGGAAATGGCACTGGCGGCGGAACTGGCCAGCGCTGTGGCACGATTGCA